>CAZFCR010000582.1:0-2130 GCA_964517305.1 uncultured Akkermansia sp. | reverse complement strand
TCTCAATACATAGTTCACCTGCACATGTGGTTTTAATTGCCCATCCACGTAAGCATTCCAGCCATCGCGGTAATAGATCTCAGAAAATACCGCGAACTCATCAGACGCGGAATTACTTTCATACACCAGGTGGTTTGGCAGGTAAGAAACAAGCTTGATCTGGCCCTCTGCCGGATACGATTCTTTGTAAGGAACTTCTGATTTGAACTTTTCGTTGATCACGGCTTGCGTTTTGGTGTCTACACGTTTCAAAACAACGATCTCACTGTCGGCGCTTGCAACAGTTTTTAATGATTTTACAAACCAGGCGTTGCCATTGGTTTGCGGGTTTTTCAGTGGAATGCTTCTTTCTCCTTCTTCACCTACCGGCAGGATCACGTATTTTGTATTCAGCATGTTGATGACCCTGAGGTTTGAGAAAAGAGCGCTCAGGGCACTGTCCCCCGAAGCCGCCTGGTTAATGCCTTTGTAAAACAGGTTGATCTCAGGGCTCAGGTGAAACTCGATGAGATCCACGTACCTGCGCAGTTTCGCACCGTGGTAACCTCCGATGGATTTATGGTAATACGACGTTGAAGCGTCATCAAAAGGACCAACGGTTAAATTCAAGACGCGGTAGTCAAGAGAAGTATCCCTCAGGATCTCTTCATCGGTGGGCGTTTTGCCTGCCACATACTGTTCGTTTTCGGCCTTTGTGATAAAAGACTTATCATTCAGGTAACGGCGGGCCACTGTGTAAAGATCGATGAACATAAAAAATCCGATGGCAGCAAAAAAGATCTCTCTTTTGATCTTCCCTGTAAAATAAAGGAAGATCGCACCCAGGCCAAGCAGGATAAAGATCACCGAACGGATCGCGTCCGATCTAAAAATGGCGATCCTGGCTTTTTCTATCTCCGGCATCATGCGTGCAACCACAGGACGTGCCTGATCTTCGGGATATCCTGCCCTGGCATACCGCTGCACCATTTGTTCTTCTTCGCCTGTTGAATGAAAAGTATTAAACAGTTCGGGCGCCACATAAGACACAGCGCAGAATCCGCCTACCACGGCGGTGCAGACAAGAATGATCTTTTTAAGCGGAACGTCCTTTTTGAGCAGACCCAGGCGGACCTTCTCCTCCCAGTTTTTGAATTTTGTCATTTCATGAATGGCGAGAATGGCTAACAGCGGCAGGGTAAACTCCGCCACGATCATGATCATGCTCACCGCCCTGAACTTGTTGTATCCGGGCACATAATCCATAAAAAAAGAGGTGAGGCCCATAAAATTTCTTCCCCAGCCGAGCGCCACAGTGAGAACCGTTACCCAGAAGAGCGGCCATTTGAGCGGATTGCTGATCACAAACATACCGATAAGCGCCAGTAACACCACAATGGCACCAATGTAAACCGGTCCCGACGTGCTTGGCTGATCACCAAAATAAGGCGACTGACCTCCCACCATTTCGCGGAATTCAGGATTTACATCTTTGAGTGCTTCTGGCGCCACGCGTGCGATGGCATTGTCGCCGCCGCCTTTGTAATCAGGGATCAGGAAAGTGAAAGTCTCGCCTATCCCGTAACTCCAGTAGGTGGCGTAGTCTTTATCAAGACCACCTTTTGAAACAATGTCTTTGTTACTGCTCAGATCAGACCTGATGGTGAGTTCGGCCTTGCCCCTGTTGCTCAGCTTGCCATATTCGTTGGTGGTGAGCAGGTTGCCCGCGTTGGGCAGAATGCCTACGAGACAGGCAAGGAGAAAAAATCCAAAGCCTTTAAAAAATACAGGCAGACGTTTTTCTTTGAGGAGGATAAAAAAATAACCCGCGATAACAAAACCAACGATAAAATAACCGTAGTACGCAATCTGAACGTGATTGGCGTTAAGCTCCATGGCGGTGAACAGGGCCGTAACAGCCAGTCCCAGCCAGTAACGTTCTCTGAACAACAACACGATGCCACCAATCAAAGCAGGCAGATAACCCAGCGCATTGGCCTTTGAATTGTGTCCGGCCTGGATGATGATGAGAAAATAAGAGCTGAGTCCGTAAGTCAGACCACCAATCATGGCCAGCCATGGATTTACACGAAGACACAGGAGAAGAATAAAAAATCCAAACCTTAAGTTCAAATTTTTGCAGTTAGGAAA
>CAZFCR010000581.1:0-2132 GCA_964517305.1 uncultured Akkermansia sp. | reverse complement strand
GAAAAACCAGGCTACACAGAAGAGATAAGAGGAGTATGATTCGTTTCTTCATGTTCAGGTATTACCCTGCTACATAAAAAACAATGCCAGCTTCATTTGTGCCTGGCTCAATCGTAAATCGTCAATCCAAAATCGTAAATTAACACCATGCGTATTTTTATCCTCTTCACCCTCCTTTTTCTGAGTTGTTTTTCGAAAGCTCAAGCTCAGGTAAGCCAGGTACTCAATAACATGAAAGCCCAGGAAAAAGCCTGGAACAATGGCGACATTCCTGCATTTATGCAACACTACTGGCAGCACGACAGTCTGAAATTCATCGGCAGCAAAGGCATCACCTATGGCTGGCAAAAAACGCTCGACAATTACAAACGGGCTTATCCCGATAAACTCGCGATGGGTGAGTTAAGGTTTACCATCATTGAAGCCACTGCATTGTCGAAATCTGCTGTTTACGTGATCGGCAAATGGGAGCTGATAAAAGACAAACCGGCGGGCGGTCATTTTACATTGCTTTGGCGCAAGGTAAAAGGGCGGTGGGTGATCGTGGCAGATCATACTTCTTAGTGAGAAAGGTGGCGCGCAAAGACGCTAAGAGTGCAAAGGTTATCGGGCGCACAAAGCAAAATACAGCTGCATAATTTTTCTCTGCGTGCTCTACGTCTCTGCGAGAAAATCAACACAGGTGGCGCGCAAAGACGCAAAGAGCGCAAAGAATTTTTTTGCAAGGTTTTTCTCTACTCTCTCTCTCTGCGTGCTCTGCGTCTCTACGAGAAAAAAACGTGGCGAGAAATTATAAGCCGAAAAACTACTGCTTGATAAATTTCTGAACCGTTCTCATCTGATACCTGTCTTCGAGGTGAAGGTGATAGGCTCCGGCCGGAAGTGATTTAACATCAATCAAATTCTCTGTTTCATTAATTTGGTAATCCTGAAGCAGTTTACCGGAAGAATCAAAGATCTGGGCGCGGCGATAGACACCCGGTTTAATAACAATGCTGTGATCTGCAGGATTAGGGTACACACGCGGCACACTTTCGGTTTCTTCTGCTATTCCAACACATTTGTCTGCCACAACATTTATTGCTGCGCCAGCATAACAACCTTCATTATCGTAACCTGTTACTGAATACAGGGTGGTGGCGCTCACGGTAACCGCCACGCCGGGTGCAGAAGGCAAACCTATGCCCCAATAATACCAGGACGCCCCGGAAGCCAAAAGATTAATGCCGTCTCCCTCACAAACCAGGTTGCGCGAAGCGTTGAGATTGACAGAGGGTTTTCGCAGGCAATCTGCGAGGCGGAGAACAAGGCCCGCGGGTGAATAAAAACCAAAGTGGGTTATTATTGAATCATTTAGTAACGGATCGATGTCTATATTTTTTTTGAATGTTACGCCAAAAACAATTTTGTTCGAGTTGTGGAAATTTACAGGAACATTTTCAGGAAAAAAACATGGTCCGATAGATCCGCTGGCCTGATAACCACCTGCAGAATTAAAATTACATATTGCAATATCACCTTCTGTCTGCAAAAAAGCTGGCTTTGACGTGTGGTAGGAAATTGCAGAGCCGGGATCGAAATCAAAAGTACCTTTGTAAAAGGTGAATAGATAAGTTTCTGTACCAAAGGCCTCTGTGAGCTTCATATTAAATACTGCAGAAGTTGTGGTGCTCACAATGGTGCCCGACCATACTAAATTGAAGGCCGTATCTGTTTTTAGAATAAACCCACAATCCTGGTTGCTGACCGTCACCGTTTGCTGATTAGGCCCGGGATCCAGGTCAAGAGTACCATTGTATTCGCCGGCCGCGATAATGTCTCCACCTTTCAGCAATAGCGAATACACCGTACCGGTGCCATCAAAAACAGCAGAACCCTGGTAATTGCCCAGGCTATCGAGTTTTCCCATAAATGCACATGGATTACCGAGGGTATATGTGGAAGCGCCAGGATCAAGGTCTGTTCCCTGCAGCGCTTTCCCTCCATAATATGCCTTGCCTGCGTTGCTGACCTTTACTTCATTTATTTCACTAAGCGCGTTCCCTGAAAATGTTTTTACCCACCTGAAGGCTCCGCCAGGAGATATTTTTAACACAAATCCATTATAGGCACCATTTTGAGTCTGAAACAAA
>CAZFCR010000580.1:0-2146 GCA_964517305.1 uncultured Akkermansia sp. | reverse complement strand
GGAGCAACATGTTAAACACATCAGGATGCGCTTTTTCGATCTCATCGAGGAGCACCACCGAATAAGGCCTTCTGCGAACTTTTTCAGTCAGCTGACCGCCTTCTTCATATCCCACATATCCCGGAGGCGCTCCGATCAGACGTGTAGTAGCAAATTTTTCCATGTATTCGCTCATGTCAATGCGGATCAGCGCATCATCGTTATCAAAAAGATGACGGGCAAGCACTTTCGCCAGCTGGGTTTTACCCACACCTGTTGGTCCGAGGAAAATAAACGAACCAATTGGTTTATTTGGATCCTTCAATCCCGCACGGTTACGCTGAATGGCTTTCACCACTTTTTCAAGGGCCGCATCCTGACCAATAACCTTGCCTTTCAGCAGGGCATTCATCTTGATGAGTTTTTCTCCTTCGTTCTGGTTAACACGCTGAACAGGCACACCGCTCATCATGCTTACCACTTCGGCCACATTTTCTTCCGAAACTGTTACGCGGTTGAGTTTTGTTTCTTCTTCCCAGGCTTTTTTAGCAGCTTCCAGCTGAGCGTGAAGTTGTTTTTCGGTATCGCGAAGTCTTGCAGCTTCTTCATATTTCTGGCTGCGAACCACCTGGTTCTTCAGTTCTTTGATTTCTTCTATTTTGCCTTCGATCTCAACAATGTTTTGTGGCACATTGATGTTGGTGATGTGCACGCGGCTTCCGGCCTCATCAAGCGCGTCAATGGCCTTATCGGGCAGGTGACGGTCGGTGATGTACCTTGCGGTAAGGTTCACACAGGCTTTGAGGGCTTCGTCGGTATAGGTCACATTATGGTGATCTTCGTATTTGCCTTTGATGTTGTTAAGGATCTGCAGCGTTTCTTCAGGTGATGCAGGTTCAATGATCACTTTCTGGAAACGGCGTTCAAGCGCGCCGTCCTTTTCAATGTACTGACGGTATTCGTCGAGCGTGGTTGCGCCGATGCACTGGATCTCGCCGCGCGCAAGCGCAGGTTTGAACATATTGCTCGCATCAAGACTGCCGCTGGCGCCACCTGCACCAATGATGGTGTGGATCTCATCAATAAAAAGGATCACGTCAGGACTTTTTTCCAGCTCGTTCATCACGGCTTTCATGCGCTCTTCAAACTGACCGCGGTATTTGGTTCCCGCAACAAGGGAAGCGAGGTCGAGTGTTACTACCCGTTTTCCAAATAAAACGCGCGATACTTTTCTCTGAACAATGCGTAAAGCCAAACCCTCGGCAATACTGGATTTACCAACGCCCGGCTCTCCAATGAGGATAGGATTGTTCTTTTTTCTGCGGGAAAGGATCTGTGAAACACGTTCAATTTCTTTTTCCCTGCCAACAACAGGATCAAGTTTACCGTCTTCTGCCATTTTGGTCAGATCGCGGCCGAAATTATCCAGCACAGGTGTTTTAGATTTGCTGTCGCCTTGTTTTTTCTGCCCGCCTGGATTGGCACCGCCACCAAAGCTGCTTTCTTCAGCGTCGTCTTCATCGCCGCCGGCAGCAGAGTTTTCAATTTTTCCGGGATTATCCAGGAAACCTTCAAGTTCTGCACGCGCAGCGTCATAATCCACACCGTATTTCAGAAGTGTTTTAGTTACCACGTTGTCATGTTCTTTTAAAATGCACAGGAGCAAATGCTCTGTGCCTATCTGCACCGACTTAAAGGTTTTTGCTTCGAGGTAAGTGAGTTTAAGTGTTTTTTCAGCCTGTTTTACCAGGGGAATATTGGCGAGATTGTTCGTCTTGCGCATACCAGGGGTGAGGTTCTGCTCAATGCTTCTTCTCAGTTCCGCAGCATCCACGCCAAGGTTTTTGAGCAATCGCATGCCCACACCGTCTCCATCCCTGATCATACCAAGCATTAAATGCTCAATTCCGATATAATCGTGACCCAGGCGTAAGGCCTCTTCGCGGCTGTACGTGATCACGTCTTTTACCCTGGGTGAAAATTTTGCTTCCATATATATTTCTCCTTTAGTCGTTTAAATTACATATATAATGCCAAACCCAAAAATAGTTCATGTGAGGCGGGACGATAAGAGAGCAGAGTGTAATTTTTAACAAATATTTTGTTGATAAGTTTTGGCTGCATCTGCTGATTTTTCAGTACTTTCATAGGTTCAAAACGAAATTTT
>CAZFCR010000579.1:0-2151 GCA_964517305.1 uncultured Akkermansia sp. | reverse complement strand
TGTTGAGCAGATGCCTGACGCCTTTGAGAAGAAAGGCAAAAAAGCATCAGCGAAAAAAAGCGCCGCCCCGGCCAAAAAAGCCGCGCCGAAAAAAGCGGCTGCTAAAAAAGCGGTGAAAAAAGCAGCGCCAAAAAAAGCAGCTAAAAAGGCGGCAAAGAAAAAATAATTACCTGGTTCTTATTAAACCGCCGCGTAACAACGGCGGTTTTTTTATTCCCGTCTTTCCGGGTTCCTTGACGGAAAGCAGTAGCTTTACAATACATCAATAAAAACAGCAATGAAGCCGAACCATTTTTTATGCGTGTTATTTTTTATTTTAATAAGCGATCTTTGCGCTCAGAAAAAGGACACTGTTGTTGTTGCCGGCATTTTTTCGCACGACAGCCTGATCAATCTTTTTCCCTACGGAACTGTAAAAGGAAAAGTGATTGAATGGAAGCCCACAGAAAAACAGAAAATTCAATTCAAAGGACTCGTTTCAACCAATGGCTTTTGTTACATCCAGTATCAGCATGTACTCAACCTGGATGGCAACCACTCTTTTATGTTTTTCAGAACTGATCGTTTCGCACCGGGTGAGTTTACAGGTAATGACAATTACCAGCCGGTAGTGGGATTTGCGCATCTGAGGCGCGACGCAAACGGATTAAAAGTGATAAAATTTGAGCCCTTTGTACTCCGCTTACTCGACAGCAACGATGAAGGATACATGCGCTACGCCGACCTGGATTTTCACGCGGTAAAATATGAGCGACGTTCAGGTGAACCAGGCGTACCAGGCACTGTGGTGGATTATTACGATCTGAAAAACTTCGCGAAATTATTCAGTGTTGTTACTTTCGAAACAAATGAAGGCAAGGTGGATTATGGTGGTCCGGGTTATTTCGAAAAGACCATTTCCGTTTCTTCCGTTGATAAAAACACGGTGGAGCTGTATACACATCTGATCAAAGTAGACCCGAACGGCGAACCAAAAGAAACATCTACCTCACGAAAAATTAAAATTTACGATGCCAATGGCAAAGTAATCAGCAAGGGTGTTTACAGGTAGCTTTACGAGATGCTCAGTCCAATTTATATTGTTTCCGGCGATCACTTCTCAGCTGATATCGATTACTGCTGCTGTAAACAATTCAGGCCTTTACCTTTAACAGGATTGTGTCCGTTGCTGGACAATCAGATGTATGGTATCAAAAAAACTTTGGCCGGGCCTGTTATGCCTGTTGTTATTGGCGTGTTCAAAGCGGTATTCAAAAACTGCGGGGGAAACTTGTGTTTCTCCGCCTTCCAGAGAAAAAAACCTCACTGCAAAACTCGGGCTTGACCAGGATCTTATAAAATCACAAACAGCAGTTTATTCGCTTGAAAACGGCGGAGAAAGCCTGGTGACCCGTGCCTGGCTTTGCGAGAACGCGCAGAAAACCATCGACATTCAGTATTATATTTTTTCACGCGACAACACCGGTCTGGTTACCTGTGATTATCTGGTATGCGCGGCCGATCGTGGTGTAAAAATAAGATTACTCGTCGACGATGTCACGGTGCAATCGGGCAGCAACGAGATCAACGCCCTCGACTCTCACGAGAACATCGAGATCAGGGTGTACAACCCTGGCATTAAAGTGGGGCGGCTCGGACTGCGGATCAAAAAGATGCTCACCATGCCTGATAAACTGCACCGTCGCATGCACAACAAAACTATTACCGTGGACGGAGAAATTGCCATCACCGGCGGCCGCAACATTGCCGATGAATATTTTGATTACCACAAAAGTTATAATTTCCGCGACCGCGATGTACTGTTTGCAGGCCGGGAGGTAAAAGCTGTCAGCCGTTCCTTCGAATCTTTCTGGAACGACACGCTCAGCATTCCATTTGAAAAACTCGTAAGTCCGCGCAAACGAAAAAACCAGAAAGATAAATTTCAAAGATTACATGCCTATGCCTGCGACAACGAAAATTTCTCTGAGTTGATGCGCAACAAGGTCCGGCAGTTCCCCCAGCATTTTCAAAAAAACATGCAGTCTGGAAAAACGGTTTGGGTGAAAGAAGCTTCTTTTGTTTCTGATGAACCGGGGAAAAACAGAGACCGTCCTGGCGACAAGGGTGGTGTGTGTACCGACTCGCTGATCACATTATTACTACAGGCGA
>CAZFCR010000578.1:0-2151 GCA_964517305.1 uncultured Akkermansia sp. | reverse complement strand
AAATTTTATGCGTGTTTACCGCAACGGTACCTTGTACGCGGCCCAGAATTCAAGTTCTACTTTTTCAAATCAGCCGGTAAAAAATTTACTCATCGGGGGTGGTTTTGGCACGGGAAATTCGTATTTATGGTTCGACGGAAAGCTTGACGACATCAAGATCTATCACCGGGTACTGATTCAGAACGATGTCAATCAACTGTATTCCAATAATTTTAACTGCACACCCTGTGCGCCCCCGCCGGTACCTGTAAACATTACTAACCCGGCGTTCTTAACGCCCTGCACCGGCGTGTCAACCACTTTAAGCGCATCTTCTTCAGGCACGGTTTCCTGGTTCGCAAGTCCCGGATCTACTATACTGGCAACAGGATCAAGTTTTACCACGCCGCCTTTATCGGCCGGCGTTTACACTTATTACGCGGCGGCATCCAACGCGTGTGGACAGAGTTCGCTGGTGCCGTTTACCTACACTGTGTTGGGTGGCTCACCGCTGAGCATTTCAGGCCCGACGCTTGTGTGCCAGGGTGCTCCGGTGTCGCTTACTGTTACAGGTGCAAACACTTATACCTGGAACAATGGCAGCAACTTACCGGTATTGGATACTGTTGCATACACCGGCATGTCCTTTTCAGTGATGGGCTCGGCCCAGGGAAGTTGCGCTTCAGTGGCGTCGTATAGCATTAATGTTAACCCGCTGCCCATGGTCTGGTTAGCGGGACAATTATCTGCCTGCGCAGGTGAAACTTTCAGCATTATGGCGGGAGGAGCCGCCACCTATAGCTGGAATACGGGATTTGCAGGACCTGTATTAACCACCAGCGCCCTCACAACCACACAATACAACGTAATCGGAACCGATCAGAACGGTTGCCAGGGTTCTGCTGTATACGTCATGTCCATCAATCCGAACCCTACCGTTACCATTGTTGGTACAGGGACATTTTGCGCCGGATCTTCCGTCACGCTCACTGCTTCAGGGGCTACCGGTTATCTATGGAACAACGGGGCCACTATGGCGACCAATATTGCTGTTCCGGTTGGGTCTGGCTGGATGACGGTGACCGGGCTTGATTTTAATAATTGTATGGATACAGATAGTTTGCTTCTGATCGAAAGACCGGTTCCTTCACTTCTGGTTTACCTCGACAGAAAACATATCTGCGCCGGTGACGCTGTTGTGATTAACGCTTCAGGCGCGAACACCTTTTCATGGTCAACGGGCGCTTCAAGCCCGGTTGTTACTGTTACGCCGCAAAGCAACACCGTTTACACCGTAACCGGTTTCGCGGGAGGCTGCTCTTCATTCTCAACTGTTGCGGTGAGTGTGATCAATTGTGTTGGTTTAAGTGAAGCCGGCGCTGCACAACCGCTTCTTGTATTTCCTAATCCTGGCAACGGCCTTTATTCAATTGTTCATGAAAACGGCATGCCGCTGAACCTGAGAGTTTACGATGCACTCGGAAAACTTGTCTACCAGGAACTGATCACAGCGGAAAACAACCAACCCGTGCAGGTTGACCTGAGAGACCATTCAAAGGGAATTTATGTTTTTGTGATCAGCAAAGCCGATGGCACAGGCGAATCTGTAAAAGTGATCAAAGATTGAATCTGCTAACGGATCAGTACCATCTTGCCGAATTCCTTTGTAATGAACTGATCGGCGCCTGAGGCGCTTTTTTCGATGTTCTCGCCATTCAGTTTGGTGCGGATCCTGTAAAGATAAACCCCGTTGGCAAGCCGGTCACCAAATTCATCTTTGCCATCCCAGGCATAGTCGGTAATGTTACGGCCGATGCGCAGCACGCCCAACTCATCCCGTGTTATTTCGCGCACCACCTTGCCCGTGATGGTCATGATCTGTATGGTGAATACTTCAGGGATCTCGCTGCCGGTTAAAGTAAATACAAAACGGGTGCTGGTTGTAAACGGATTGGGATAGTTCAGCACATTGGTAATCGAAGGATGGTTGTTCACTTCAAACTGGATTCTGTAATCCTGCCGGGCGCTGAAATTATTGCTGCGGTCGCGCGCCTGAACGGTGAGCAGATATTTACCATCTGTTACTAAGTTGGGTCTGTACAAAATGCCGGCGCTGTTTTTGGGCAGACTGGCAGGCGTAAATTCGAGTCCCTGCGCAAAATAGATCCGCTG
>CAZFCR010000577.1:0-2153 GCA_964517305.1 uncultured Akkermansia sp. | reverse complement strand
CTCCAAAATCAGAAAAAGCCCGGTTTTGCCGGGCTTTTTCTGTTTGGGTAATTATTGGTCTTCATTCTGCGTAACGAATGGGTGTACGCTGAAACTTTATTTTTTATTGTCTTTAAACAGATTTTGCAAAGAATTGCCAAGTTCGTCCATGTCCCGGTTAAACTCGGTTTTAAATTCATTCCATTCTTCTTTTCCTTCTTTATTGTAGCTGTTGAGCCTGTTTTTCAGCTCCTGGTTGCGCAGTTCAAGGTCGTTGATCTCTTTATCATATTCTGCACGCATTTCTTTTCTGGCGCTGCGGGCCTCTAATTTTGCTTCTTCCAGTTTTAACCGGTTTTTTTCAATCCTCATGTCGAGTTCCTTTTTGAATTCTTTTCTTTCGGCTTCGATTTCACTGTCTGCAGATTCTGCAGTTGAATCCATGCCTTCGAGGATGCGACTGGTGCTGCCTGAGGTTTCCTCCTGATATTCTTCAGAGCTTTGTTGTTTTTTAGGTTCGTTGCAGGCGGCAAGAATTAATCCCGCGAAAACCGCCAGGGCAAAATTTTGGATTGTTTTTTTCATGTTTTGTATATTAAATTGTTACAATGTCTGCCCCGCTTACCTGTATCAGCCGTTTGTTTTCTCACTGCCTGTTATGTTTTTTGTTTCATCAGCGTGGCTGTTTAACGGAACTTGTTTTACGCTCGTAATCACGGCCGACGGATTGATGGTAATGTCGGTATGGATCTTTATTTCAGTCTCTGCGTCCGTTTGTTCGACAGGTACCACCGTCACAAAAGATCTTTCATAACGTTTAACAGGAATGCGGATATGAGGTTTTAAAGGTGACATTCTGGTAAGGAATATCAACTCCAGTGCCATCGTCGGACCCCGCGCCTGGCCTGCATTTGCAAAACGGTGGTTTATAACGGTGTGGAATTTAGTACTCAGCCGTTTTCTTCCTCAAAAATAACTTTGAAGGTGGTGCCGAGGCCTTCTTTAGAATCAACTTCTATCATGGCCTCGTGAGATTTAATGATGTTAAGGGTGGAAACCAGTCCGAGACCCATGCCTGTTTTTTTGGTGGTAAAATAGGGTTCAAACAGCTTTTTTAATTCTTCTTCTTTAATGCCGGCGCCGTTGTCTTTTACCTGGATCACGGTTTGATCCACATTGCGGCTCAGACTCACACTGAGCATACTTTCCTGTTTGTCCATGGCTTCAATGGCGTTCACCACAAGGTTAAGAACGGCGATCTTGAATTTTTCACGGTCCAGTTTTTTTACCACAGGGAAGTCAAGCAACGAAATGCGGGTGCGGATATTTTTGAGTTCGATCCGGTCCTGCGCAATGCTCAGTACCTCACGGATCAGTTCGTTAAGATCAACCAGTTCAGGTTTTATTTCAATGGCTTTCGACGACTGGAGTAATTCCGAGATAATGTCATTGATGCGTTTTGAACCTCGTTTGATGATCTCCACAAATTGTGTCTGTGTTTCATCCAGACCTTTCTCTGAAAGTCCGTCGATGGAAAGGCCAATATTGGTGAGCGGATTACGGATCTCATGAGCGAGCGTGCGCACAAGCCTGTAGGTGGCCTCCAGTTTTTCGAGTTGCAGTTTGGTTTGCTCGGCCTGCAAACGCATGGTTTCATCATAGATGATGCCCTGCCAGTGCGATTCAATGTCGTCTGTTTCAAAAAAAGTGAGCGAAATATCACCCGTTTTCGTTTCACCGTGTTTGGTGATGAATTTGAGATTCAGATTTCTTACATTTTTTTTGGCCTGGATCAGTTTTATGAATTCGGTTTTTTCTTCAGAATTCTCAATGTAGTTCAGCACCGAAGTGCCATTGAGTTCCTCAGGGGAATAACCGATAAAATATTCTGCAGCTGTGTTGCAGTTTGAAAAATGGAAGAGTTCGTTGCAGGTGAAAATAAAGCTCAGGGCGTTCTCAAAGATCATCCTGAATTTTTTTTCATTATCGTTGATCAGTTTAAAACTTTTATACCGCTCAATGGCATACCGGATGCAGCGTTCGAGTTTTTCGGTAGTGAGTTCACTTTTGATCAGGTAATCATAGGCACCGCTTTCAACGGCAAGTTTATCAATTTCCGGGGTTCCTTTTCCGGTTAAAATCACAAAGGGGTTGTACGCGCCCTTATTAATAGA
>CAZFCR010000576.1:1867-2156 GCA_964517305.1 uncultured Akkermansia sp. | reverse complement strand
TTCACCGCCAAGAGTAGACAGGACAGACAGTGCCACTGCAAAAAAACCAAGCACCACAGACAAGGCCATGCGAGGAAACCTTATCACTTTCTCAAGAGCAGAGCGGAATATTTTTTCCAGCCTTTCCATCAAACGATCAGATATATTTTTTTTATGCTGAAGTTTCCGGCTCAGGAGCAGCGCACTCATCATGGGAATATAAGTTAACGAGAGGATAAAAGCGCCGGCCAGTGCAAACGCAACGGTTTGCGCCATAGGTTTAAACATTTTTCCTTCAATGCCCTGGAGT
>CAZFCR010000576.1:0-1857 GCA_964517305.1 uncultured Akkermansia sp. | reverse complement strand
GGCAGATAAACCACCAGAATGATGAGCTGACCAAAAACCGCGCTGTTCATCATTTTCCCGGCCGAATAAGCAACTTCTCCGTCCATCTGTTCTTTGCCGAGTTTTGTTACACCCGCGTACTTTTTACTGATGCTCAGCCTGTGCATCACAGCCTCCACAATAATTACGGCACCATCCACAATAAGTCCGAAATCAAGCGCGCCCAGACTCATCAGGTTGCCGCTCACGCCAAAAAGGTTCATCATGATCACCGCGAAGAGCATCGACAAAGGGATGACAGAGGCTACGATGAGACCCGCCCGTAAATTGCCGAGGAATAGTACAAGCACAAAAATAACGATCAGCGCGCCTTCCATGAGATTGGTTTCCACCGTTGTGATGGCATTGTTCACCATTTTGGTGCGGTCAAGAAATGGTTCAATCACCACGCCTTCGGGAAGTGTTCTCTGGATCTCACTGATACGCAATTTCACATCATTGATCACATCGCTGCTGTTGGCACCTTTGAGCAACATCACCACCGCACCTGACACCTCACCCTTGTCGTTATAAGCAAGCGCGCCAAACCGGGTGGCACTGCCTTCACGCACTGTTGCCACATCGCGCACCAGCAAAGGCGAACCATTGGCGTTTTGCCTCACTGCAACGTTGCTGATGTCTTCCATGCTGCCGATAAGCCCTTCGGTGCGTATATTCAATACTGTAGAACCCTTTTCTATGTAAGCTCCTCCTGTATTGGCATTGTTATTATTGATGGCGTTAAACAAGTCGCCGATGGTGAGGCCGTAAGACTGCAGTTTCCGTGGATCTACCGCCACCTCGTACTGTTTGAGTTTACCGCCAAAACTGCTTACCTCTGCCACGCCCTTAACACCGAGCAGCTGGCGACGCACGATCCAGTCCTGGATGGTGCGCAACTCAGTAACACTGTAACGTTTTTCATAACCTGCAGCCGGCCGCACCACATACTGGTAGATCTCTCCAAGGCCGGTTGTTACGGGCCCCAGCTCAGGCACACCAATACCTGCGGGAATTTCGTTCCTCACTTTCTGAAGGCGTTCGGCTACCTGCTGTCTTGCCCAGTAAATATCGGTTTCATCTTCAAATACAATCGTAACAAGCGAAAGACCGAACCTGGAAAAACTTCTGATCTCAATCAGGCCCGGAATATTGTTATTGGCCTGCTCGATGGGAAAGGTGACCAGCCTTTCGATATCAGTGGCTCCAAACGAAGGCGCAACAGTAATTACCTGTACCTGATTATTTGTTATGTCGGGAACAGCATCTATTGGCAGATGTTGCAGCTGATAAACGCCATAACCAGACATGGCGATCACGAACAAAGCGATGATCAGTTTGTTCTTAATTGAAAATTGAATGATTTTATTAAGCATAAACCCTTTTTCTGAAGATTGATAAAAACAATTCACCCCTGAAGCCAGAGGCAAACATCATACAATCAAACGAGTTTGGGCGGTTGCCAGATGTTGTTGTGGAACGAAAGACAGATGGCCGGCTCACCGGTAAACTGAAAGTAAAAGGCAGGACTCGCAAGCGGTTCAGGGCTCAATGGAGTTGACTGGTATCCCCCGGGCAGATTAAGAAAATGTGAGCCTGCAAGTGATTTAAAAGGAAGCTTCTGATCGGTCTCGTGCTCCGTACCATGCTCCTGAACATTGTAATAATGGATCGACAAAAAATCAAAAAAAGAAATGTTTTGGTTCAGGGCTTTGTGTTCGTTGTAATGTTCAAAGAGCAGCGGCAATTTTAAAAACTGCTGCATTTCCGTTGCGGAGAACAGGTAGGCTAAAAGAAGTGTTATGAACAACGGCTTTTTCACGCTGTAAAGTTATTAAA
>CAZFCR010000575.1:0-2160 GCA_964517305.1 uncultured Akkermansia sp. | reverse complement strand
GAAAAAACCGGCATTCCGGTGATCTCACTTTACGGCAATAATAAAAAACCAACGGCCGACCAGCTGGGCGACATTGATGTGCTGGTGTATGACATCCAGGACATTGGCGTGCGTTTTTACACTTACATCTCCAGCATGTGTTACGCCATGGAAGCCTGTGCGGAAAACGGAAAAGAAATGATTGTTCTCGACCGGCCCAATCCCAACGGTTTTTACATCGACGGGCCTGTTTTAAAAAAAGAAGTCAAAAGTTTTCTCGGTCTTCACCCCGTGCCCATTGTGTATGGCATGACCTGCGGTGAATACGCGCAAATGGCCAACAACGAAGGCTGGTTAAAAAACGGCGTGAAATGTAAACTGAAAGTGATCACGATGAAAAACTACGAACGGGGAGCGGCCTACCACCTGCCCTCGAAACCCTCGCCCAACATTCCCAATACGAGGGCCATCTTGCTGTATCCTTCACTCGGTTTTTTTGAAGGCACCATCATGAGCCTGGGCCGTGGCACTGAATTTCCTTTCCAGGTTCTTGGTCACCCGGCTTATCCCGATTCCGCTTTTAAATTCACGCCCTTGCCTTCAAAACTCTCTCAAAAGCCGCGCTATGTTAACCAGATCTGCAAAGGCATTGATCTGAGGCAGGAAGATATTTTAAATACCCATCCCCGGAAAATTGAATTAAAATGGCTCATCACCACTTATCAAATGATGGCCGACACCGGTTTTTTTGAAAAGACCTTTGATGCCCACGCGGGCAATACCCTTCTGAAAAAACAGATCAGGTCGGGTTTAAATGAAGAGGCCATCCGCAAAACCTGGCAAAAAGACCTGCAGTGTTTTAAAAAGATCAGGAAAAAATATCTGTTGTATGCGGATGTGAAGTGAGGAAACGCGCATAATATTCACAACAGAATTCAAAAAAAACAAATGCCGTTTTTCCTGCCTTTTTTTTAATTAACTTCGTCCATGAACACACCCAAAAAATTACTCGGATTATTCCTGATTATTCTATTTTCAACAAGTCATTCCCAAAACGAATTCAGCAAATGGTATTTTGGACTTCAGGCTGGCTTGGACTTCGCAACTTCCCCGCCAACGGCGCTTATCAATGGCGCTGTTAATACAATCGAAGGAGTGGCCACTGTTTGTGACAATAATGGAAATCTGCTTTTTTATACAGATGGAATAACAGTTTACAATGCCAATCATGTAATAATGGCGAATGGCAGTGGATTATTCAGCAATAGTTCAAGTACCCAAGGCGTCGTTACGATTAAACAGCCAGGAAACTCCAACATCTACTATGTTTTTACTGTTTATACCGGTACGAATGGCGCGAGTTACAGCGTTGTTGACATGAGTTTAGCTGCCGGATTAGGTTCAGTTACGGTTTTAAATTCGCCGATGTATAATTTTACCTGTGAAAAACAGGTGGCTGTGAGGCATTGTAACGGGCGGGATGCCTGGATTGTCAGTCACGAGTTTTTTTCTAATAATTTCAGAGCATACTTATTAACTGATCAGGGTTTGAACCCGACGCCCGTAATCTCCGCAGCCGGGGAAACTTACACTGGAACTACTGGATATAGAGCTCCTGCAATTGGACACATGAAAATTTCTCCAGATGGGAAAAGATTGGCTGTGGCCACCGTTTCAAATTCAATACCCTCTACACTTGGAATTGGAGGTTTTCATCTCTTTGACTTTGATGCGGCAACAGGTATTGTATCTAATTCCCTCACACTTTCAAATATTCCTCTTGCGTATGGTGTTGAATTTTCTGCTGATGGAACGAAGCTTTATGGGGTAACCTCTCCTATGTATAATCCCCCGGTGGCTTCTCTTATGCAATGGGATATTTGTGCTGGAAGCAATGCTGCTATTCTTGCTTCACAATACACTTTTACATTGGGTGTTATTGCCGGTTCACTACAAAGAGCTATAGATGGAAAAATATACTTAGGACAAACCGGACAGCAAAACATTTCTGTTATCAATAATCCCAATGGCAGCGGGGCCGGGATGAATTTTTCGTTCAATGCGATTAATCTTTCACCAAAAATGAGCGCCCTTGGCTTCCCTAATTACATTAATACTTACACCAAACCTACTCCCGCGCCATTTGCCGCAAGCCTCGCTTGTCAAACCGCCTCCTTCGCC
>CAZFCR010000574.1:0-2170 GCA_964517305.1 uncultured Akkermansia sp. | reverse complement strand
CGATGTTGCTGTGGTTGTATGGCGCCGGAATGGCCAAAGGATGGTAGTCGTAAAGGCGCGGGCAAAAACTGCAGACTACAAAACCCGTGGTTTCAAATGTCTGGTGCACCGGCGGCGGTTGGTGCACACGACCCGTAATAGGTTCAAAATTGTGAATGGAAAAACCCCAGGGGTAATTGTATCCGTCCCATCCAACAACATCAAAAGGGTGACTGGCATAAACAATTTCGTGCATCATGCCTTCTTTTTTCACCTTTACCAGAAAGTCACCTTTTTCATCGTGTGTTTCAAGCACGGTTGGGAGTTTATAATCACGCTCACAGAAAGGAGAATGCTCAAGCAGCTGGCCCTGTGAGTTTTTATAACGTTTAGGTGTGTAATAAGGCGAATAACTTTCGCAGAACAACAAACGGTTGTCGCTGGTCTCGAAATGCATCTGGTAGATCATGCCACGTGGAATGATCAGGTAATCACCATATTCGAAATCAATATTGCCCATAAAAGTTTTAAGGGTACCTTTTCCTTTATGGATGAACAACATTTCATCAGCATCGGCATTTTTATAGAAGTAGGTTGTCTGACTTTTCCGTGGTGCTGCCAGGCCAATGGCACAATCTGAATTAATGAGGAGGGTTTTGCGGCTTTCTAAAAAATCGTCAGCAGGTTTGATCTCAAATCCCTTCAGCAAAAGCGCCTTGATGTTTTTATCGATGGCGATCCTGGGAGCCACTGAATAACTCTTCAGGATCTCTTTGACCATGGTAGGCCGGTGGGTGTGGTACAACAACGACGACATGCCGTGGAAGCCTTCGGTGCCAAATAACTGTTCGTAATAAAAACCGCCATTATCTTGTTTAAAAACAACGTGTCGTTTCTGGGGAATCTTTCCTAATTTATGGTAAACTGGCATAGTCTTATATTTTTTTTCCTTTTACTCTCACCGTCTGATCAAGCTTGAGGGTCTGATCTTGTGTGATGCCTGGATTGGTTGTTATGGTTGCGCGGAAACGCACCTTGTCTTTAAAAACGTGTTCTTTGATGTTGGCACCGGTCATGTCGGCCGCGATGCTGGTGGTGCCCGGAGGAATGTTAGACTTGGTGGCGATCAGCACGTCAGTTAGCCCTTCTCCTTTGATGTACACTGAAATGGATTTAATGTAATCAAGGTTGCCGCTCAGGGCAGAGATGTTGAACCTGGTAAGTACAATTTCGTCAACCAGTTCTCGTGTTGTTTTTTCAGAAACAAAACGGTCTGCCACTCCTGTTTCAAAGTCGGGAGATTCAAAATCAACAGGCGCGCCAATGATAATTTTCGCGGCGGGAACCGACACATTACTTGAATAATTAATGTCGAACTCTGTGGCTTCGTTCACTTTTTTACAGGAACTGAATGCAAACACACAAGCGGCGGAGATCAATATGCCAATTCGTTTCATAACTCTTTTTATTTTAAAGATACTTCATTTTTCAGGATCTCGGCCAGGTTAGGACGAAGTCTGCTTTTGTAAACGGCCAGGCATTCGGGACCATTTTTAATCCTGCCTTTTCTTAGCGCACGCTGCTCTTCTTCGGGCAACGCAGCAATCTCGGTGCAACGCGGCGTGCAGCAGCCTTTCATTTTTTCGGCGCAGGCATCACACTGAATAAATAACAGGTGACAATCGTTGTTGGCGCAGTTCACATGTTTATCGCAGGGTTCGCCGCACTGGTGACATTTCGAAAGTATATCGCCGGTGATGCGCTCTCCCACACGTTCGTCAAACACAAAGTTAACACCTCTGAATTTGCTTTCCAGTCCCTGTTCCCGGATTTCCTGCGCGTACTGGATGATGCCACCCTGAAGATGGTTCACATCTTTAAAACCCTGGTGTTTAAAATAGGCGCTTGCTTTTTCACATCGGATGCCGCCTGTGCAGTACATCACTATTTTTTTATCTTCCTGTCCTTTCAGGTGGTCGATCACCATGGGCAACTCTTCCCTGAATGTGTCGGCATCAGGACAAAAGGCACGGTCGAAACGGCCCACTTCACTTTCGTAATGATTGCGCATGTCAATCACAATGGTGTTTTCGTCCTGGATGGCTTCGTTAAACTGGCGGGCGTTAAGATAAGTGCCGGTGTTGGCGGGGTTAAAACCCGGATCATTGATCCCGTCGGCAACAATTTTGTC
>CAZFCR010000573.1:0-2173 GCA_964517305.1 uncultured Akkermansia sp. | reverse complement strand
AGGAGGTTGATGAGAAGCGAAAACGCATTCGCGACAATAATGATCAGATCATCTTTCTGAATCCCGTAGACCACCCATAACAACAGACCTGTGAAAAGTACTGCCAGCATGAGCCGGGAGGTTCCCTCAGCGTTTTTTTCACGCAATATTTTGATCAGTTGCGGAATAAGGGTTGACGAAGTAAAGATGCTGGCGGCGATGCCTGTTATTTCGGTGAGGTTCAAGATCAGATGTTTTTACCAGAATTTTTTAATCCCTGCTTTGTTTCCGAAAACAGGGTCCAACGCCGGAAGCGGAACGCCGCGGATGTTTTTATCTGCCTGTGGCCTTTCGCCGGGCTGACCATAATTGATGTCGTAATCTGCGCCTCCCGCATACGCGCCCACACAGGTGAGCTGGTTTTCTTTGCCGAGATTTTTGTGCGCAACACCTGCAGGAATCACCAGCACATCACCTTTGTTTATTTTAATTTCAACGCCGCGCGGACCACCGATTAAGAGAGCGCTGCTCCCCTTAATGCAGGCCAGTACTTCGTGGCTGATGCTGTGATAATGGTGGTATTCAAAAACACCGTAGACCCAGCTGTTGCTCCACTTGTTTTTTTTAAAAAGCCGTTTTACAAATGCGGCCGGAAACAGTATTGGCAGCGCGAGTACTTTTTTGTAATGCAGTACAGGAAACTCGCTGTTGGGGAATGTACCGTCGTCGGAAAGAAAAAATTGTTCAACTTCATATTGGTCGGGAGCTCTTTTCATTTCCGGTCTGGTTCTTTTTCAACAACACTTATTTGTCCGTTTCGTTCAACATAAATGGTCTCAATGTTTTTAAGTGAGTTGCGGTGAACCGACAAACGCACTGCGGCCATGATATCGCGTCGGGTAACGCGGCAGTATTGCATGTTTTTTTCGAGCAGTTTGCCGTTGCGGTAAACCACTTTAGGACTGCCTTTAAAAATGCTGCCGAGTTTACGGCTGTGCATGCCGGCCCAGGATACGCTGCGGTGAATTACGGCAACAGTGGCGGCAGCGCAGAGGGTGGGAATGAACGGTGACGCGCCGGTGACAGAACGGCTGAGAATGGCGCCGAGAAGAATGGCGAGGACGTTATCGATGGGAGTTCCGAGAGCAAAAGAACGTCGGCCGGAGAAACGGAGGAGTAACAAACACACAAAAGATACAATTAACGCTCTGACTGTCATTTGGAGAGCGTTGAGTTCATCATCCTGGCCAAAGGTGTAAAGCATATAGTCTCTCATGTTTTCAATCATGCCCGGGTCTTATTTTTTACCTGTTTTTTTGACTGTTGTTTTCTTTTAGGGCGGCCGTTTACTGCTGTTTTCAGAATCAGGTCGTATAATGCAAGGCAGGCTTGTTCACGCACCTGTAAGGGGGTTCCTTTAAAAACCTGTCGGTGCTGGTGCATGGTTCCTTTGTGTTTGATCGCAATAAATACAGTTCCCACAGGTTTTGATGGTCTTTCGCTGCCGCCCGCTGCTGCCAGTCCGGTAATAGCTGCGTGCACATCAGCGCTGATCACGCGGCCCAGGTTGTTGGCAAGTGCCCTGGTTACCTCTCTCGACTCCGCTGTGAATTTTTTGATCATTGAATCTGATACCGCAAGCAGCCTGGTTTTTACCTCGGGAGTGTAACATACCACTGAGCCTTTCAAAACATCGGCGGTGCCTTTGCAGGTTGAGAGAAGATGTGCCGCGAGACCGCAGGTCATGCTTTCCGCGAGCGCGATGCTAATGCCCTCCGACTTTAAAGTCTTGATAAAATGGTTCACTTTTTTGTTGCGGTTCATCGTTCTATTTTATTTTCAGCTTGCCTTCAATGTCACCATTCATGGTAATGCCGGTTAAAGCGCCCAGCACACCTTTAAAAAGTAAAACAGCCGTATTGTGTTTTGTATCCCAGTAATGCGCTTCAATGGGCTTCACGCAGATCAAGGTAGTGTCCGGTTCTTCAATGCCACCCGGAATCCAATTCCTTAGAGAGGGCGTCCATAATTCTTTCATTTTTTTTTCGTCCCGCACAATGCGCGCTTCTCCATACACTTCCAGAAACTCGAGACTGTGCGGACGCGAAAAGATCAGCTGGACTTTGTTACTGAGACGGATCTCGTGATTTTTACGGCTGTTATTTTTACTGAAAAACCAGAACCTGCCCGCGTC
>CAZFCR010000572.1:0-2179 GCA_964517305.1 uncultured Akkermansia sp. | reverse complement strand
TGTTGTTGGGTGTGTATCCTGAAGGACTCACGATGCCGCTTGCGATGAGCTGGTATTTAGCGGCAGAAGATAAATTGTAGGTAAACGTTGCGATAGGCGAAGCGGCACTGGTGCTGTTAGGCGCGGCTATTGATAAAGTGAGTGATTCGCCGGCAGGAACATCGATAAAAGGACTTGCAGTGCGGAAACTGAAGTTATCAATCAGCAAAATATCAGTTGTGCCGGTAGTAGCCGATTTAAACCAGACATCTACCTGCGCGGCAGCTGCATCGGCGCAGTTGTGAATGGCCTGCAGTCGTGTAGAACTGAGTGTTGATGTGGGAAGCGGGATCAGCGAGCCGCCCGCCGCAGTGGCTACATACAGACCAAAGGCCGGCCCGCCGCTGTTATTTGCCGGATTCAGAAAACCGCTGGCAATCACGGTTAAGGCTGCTCCGCCCAGATTTAATGTAGAAAGCGGTGCCTGGTATTCTGCCACTACGTTTTCTGCAAACTGGTCCCTTACCTGGATCCTGTAATCGTTGGTGGGAAGGTTGAGGTAAGAAGAAAATGATGGATAAGCTGCATTGTTCACCAATATGTTCGGGAGCACGGGATTGGTGCCGGTGAACGGTGCAACAATGTCCACAACGGGCGCATCGGTTGAACCGTGGTGCACGAGCAGGCTGGTAGTGGTTGCATCAGGCGCTGCTGTAAGTCCCATTGTATAAGTGCTGAGTGTGAAGGGCGCCTGCATGTTGGATGGATTGTAACCCATCGCCGAAACAATGCCGTCTGCCACGATGATGTTGGTAGAGTTGGGGGCAAAGTTCACGGTAAACGTGGCAATGGCCTGAGAGGATGAAGTGGAAGTGCCTGGTGCCACACCAATGGTTAATACACTGGAGGCAGGAATGTTGGTGAGCGTTGGAGAAGCGTTCCTGAATTGCAGGTCGTTGATCAGCAATGAAGTTCCGGCGTAGATATCAACCGTTGCGGCTGCTGCGTCGGCACAATTGTGAATCACCTGAATGGAGGCTGTCTGAGCTTTTGAGGTGTGAAAGGCTGCACCGAGAATCAACACACCTGCTGAAATAAATAGTCTTTTTTTCATGGTTTTAAGGTTTTGTTGTAAAACAAGACCCTATTTATAATGTTTAATGTTTTGTGTTAAAGATTAAACAAAATTAGTTAAAAGATGATAATTTGGTGCGACTCAAATCGTGCTAATTATTACTATTTCGTTGAAAATCAATTTATTGAATGTCGATGCGGTTGGTTAAAACGCGCAGTTCAAAACCATGAACTTCTATTGAGGCCGCTCGAACAAAATGCAAAAACCATCTGCTGAGCGATATACTTCGCGCATGTCGGCATTCACCAATAATCGAAGTGTATCGCTGTATCTGTGCTGAAGTGCAGGGTCTTTACCGTAAACAAAAACATAATCGGGTTTTAAATTTTGGTAGTCGCGCACAGCATTGTTATTGAGATCATACAGCGAAGCCTTCCATGATAAGGGAAACCAGCCCAGCACCGCTTCGTAGTTCTCAAATAAAATAACCTCTTTGTTAATGCCGAGGTAATTCGACATGTGTTTATGGAACCAGGTTTCAGACAGTCGCAGCGACTGAACTGTCGATTTATTTTTAATGTATCGCCGTGCCTCCAGAATATGCTGCACCTGCGCCTGAGCAGAAGCCATCACCTTGTGGCGTGCGAATAACAACTGAAAAAATACAAATACCACCACCACCACAGCCAGCACGGTGTGCCATCCTTTCACCGGCACTGAACAAGCAATCCAGATGATCAGGAAATAAAACAGAATGATAAAGAGGCGTTGTACAAACATGCCGCCCAGCGCGCCATCGGTGGTGTGAAAGATCAGGTAAAGTACCGCCGCGCTCAGGATCATAAAAAGATCAATAGGGTTGAATCGCGCCTCTCTTTTTATAAAAGCCACAGTGCTTAACACCACCAGTAAAAGAGAAATGAGAATGGTGTACGGCATTTCGGTTTTTTTCTCAAACAAAATGGCGGGTGTAAAACTGATCAGTCCCAGCGTTTTTTCATATGGTTCAAGATCATAGGAATAAGTGGGCACTTTTACACCTGATAAAAAAATAACAGCGAACACAAGCGTGGGTAAATGAAGAATAAAAAATCTGATCAGCGGTGACCACAGCTTTTTACCTTC
>CAZFCR010000571.1:0-2196 GCA_964517305.1 uncultured Akkermansia sp. | reverse complement strand
CAGTTGAATGCCATTCCTTATTTTTTCAGGAAAAGAAGACAATTGTGATCCGCGCAGATGATCGGCAATAAAATTCCCCACCAGCAGTTCAGGATCATTTTTCGAAAGAAAGGCATGTGCAAGGTAGTTCATCGCTTATCAAAGATACAAAACAGCTCAGGAATACTCAACGATGGCGTTCAGGCAGGCGTTAAAGAAGCAAAAAACCAGGTTAAACCTTTAACCTGGTTGGTCGGGCTGACATGACTCGAACATGCGACCCCTAGCACCCCATGCTAGTACACTACCAACTGTGCTACAGCCCGGATGCGACAAAATTATAAAATCGGACGGACGAACTGCAGAATTTTCGCAAAAAAATCCAAATCTTTTCAAAAGGTTTGAAGCGATAAAATATTAAAAGCCTTTCTCCACTCAAAAAGGTGTCGGATAGTTCCGGCAAACAGTGTGAGCAACGATTCATTACTCGACCTTTTTAAACCTGTTTCACTGTAGTTTTAATTCCGCCGCTAATTTTGAAAAATCAACACCGTCAAAGTTACCGCTGCTCATCATCAACAACACGCTGTTGTTCCAGCTTTTGGCTTTTAAAAAATCTGTAACCTCTGCACTTTTAGTGAAAACGCGAAGGTCAGGCCTGTTAAACGCGGCTTTTACCTGTTCTTCGCTGATGCCTTTCAGTTTTTTATGTGCAATGGTATGCGGATTAAAATAAACAATGGCTTCATCGGCAACGTCCATTGAATTTTTGTACTGATTTAAAAATTCTTCGTTTAGACTGCTGAAGGTATGCAGTTCCATACAAGCCACAATGTGCCTTTGTTTGAATTGTTTTTTTACAGCGTCGGTGGTGGCTTTTAGTTTTGAGGGCGAATGCGCGAAGTCTTTATAAAAATTAAAATTCTCTTTTTTGTCCACAAGTTCAAGTCGCTTCGCAGCGCCTTTAAACGACTGAATGGCTTCGTGGAACTGATCATCACTCATCCCAATCTGGTTACACACGAGTCGTGCGCCGTTCAGGTTCATGAGGTTGTGGTTCCCAAACACCTGAAGCGGAATTTTCTGTGAGTCGGCCAGTAAAAAAGTGTTCCCGTTTTCAATGGTGTGTCGCGGCACAGAGTAGGGGATCTTGGTGATGTTTGGATTGCTCACCATCCTGCAGATCCGTTCGAGTGTATTGTCTTCTGCGCAATAAACCAGCGTTCCGCCCGGCTCAATCAATTCAATGAACTTGGAGAACTGATCAACATAAATGTCGAATGTGGGAAACACATTGATGTGATCCCAGGCAATACCGCTTAAAATGGCAATGTTGGGTTTGTAAAGATGGAATTTAGGACGCCTGTCTATCGGGGAAGAGAGGTACTCGTCGCCTTCAATCACCGCGTATTTAGCTGTTTTGGAAAGATTCACCATGGTGGTAAATCCCTCGAGCTGGGCACCTACCAGAAAATCGGTTTCAATGCCGTGAAAACGCATGGCATGGAGGATCATGGCGGTGATGGTTGTTTTGCCATGACTTCCCCCAACAACGATGCGGATCTTATCTTTTGTGGCTTCGTAAATGTATTCCGGATAGGAATAGATTTTCAGGCCGAGTTCTTTGGCTTTCAGTAATTCGGGGTTGTCTTCCCTTGCATGCATGCCCAGAATTACAGCATCTGTGTCTTGACTGATTTTTTCGGGAAACCAGCCCGTTTGTGCGGGAAGCAATCCCGCTGCGGCCAGCCTGCTTTTGCTGGGTTCGTTGATCTCATCGTCGCTGCCGGTAACATGGTAGCCTTTTTCATGCAGGGCCAGCGCCATGTTATGCATAGCACTGCCGCCGATAGCGATCAGGTGTACTTTTTTCATATTCTAAAGTAAACCTTTTAGAGCAGGCAAATTTGCCGCCGGAAGGGTTTATTTTGCACACAAAAATGTTGATGGATTTGCGGCAAGTATGGGCCGGATTTGGCTAAAAATTAAGCCTTAATCGGATGTTTCTTGTAACTTTGCCTATCTTAAAACCATGAAAAAAACAGTAAAAGTTGGTGATATCAACTGCGGAAGCAAAGAATTATTCCTTATTTCAGGCCCTTGTGTGATTGAGGATGAAGGCATCATGATGAAAACGGCTGAAAAACTGAAAGAAGTTTCGGAACGGATGAAAATCAAAGTGATCTACAAATCTTCGTTTCTTAAGGATAACAGGAG
>CAZFCR010000570.1:0-2208 GCA_964517305.1 uncultured Akkermansia sp. | reverse complement strand
GTTTATAACCCGGTACGCACCTTTGAACCTGCCTCGAATTCTAACAATTCGGCTTTGGTTGGAACTGTTGATACCCTGCATTATTTTTTTAATAAACATTTTTACAGGAACTCCTCAACACCCGTGCCTCCTAATCAGAACGCACCTAATACTTTGTTTTATACCATTCCTACGCCTTATACCACAACTTTGCAGTTGACGTATTGCGGTGCTATCTTTTCAAACTCTACCAGCATTTTTGTGAACGGGTTGGAGGGGATCTGTCTCCGTCGTCCGGGCTCGGTGAGTGCCTCAGTTCCGGTAAAATTGTACCTGTGTAACCTTAACGGCGCTGGTCTCCCTATTTTTCCACCGCTCGATTCTGTGAGTACTGCAGTAGGAACGGCTCAGAACGGTGCCTGGATTGGTGGCAATTTTGCCAGTCCGGTAAACGTTACAGGTCGTTTTGCTGTACTGATTAAAAACGCATCAACTCTGGCTGGTGATACCATCGCACCTTTTATGAACAACGCAAGTACTGCAGCCTCAACAGTTGCCGTAAATCAGCGTTATGGTGAGAACTTTGGTTTGATGCGTGTGAACGGAAACTTCCAGACCACTAACGCCAGTTTCGCGGGTTCAGGACCAGATTATGAATTTTTAGTTGCGCCACGTGTATCATTTGATTTTGATGCCAATATTTCGGTGTTAACACCTTCTATCTGTACCAATGCAACCGGCTCTTTCAGCAACGCTACAGTGCCGGCATCTATCGTTGAACACCGTCAGTTTAACTTTAACAGGTTTGTGCTTCACTGGCGCGGCTCAATCATGAACCCTTTGCTGAACAACCTCGTTCCGCCAACTGACTCGATTTACGAATGGCAGTTCACCGGATCTCCAACCAACATTTCTTTTCAGAAAAACCCTTCAGTTACTTTTAACACCAGCGGTAATCAAACTGCTCAGTTAACAGTTAACTACAGACCAAGTGTAAACGCTGGTTTCCTTAATACTGTGCAGGACATTGAAACAGCCAACATCAACGTGAGCACCAATGCTGCTCCTGTTGTTGCGGTGTCGGGAGCTACCGCCATCTGCGCCGGTAACACCACTACTTTAACAGCAAGCGGAAATCCTAGCAATACTTATACATGGACTGTTCCTGCAACTACATCTCCTTTCATTATTGTAAATCCAAATGCTACCACTATTTACACAGTGTCTGCTGAAAATTCAGGGTGTATCGGTACAAGAACTATTACGGTAATTGTATCACAGCCTGCCAACGTGAATGTAACAGGTCCTTCACAGGCTTGTGTGGGAACTATCTTCACTTTGTCCGCTACCGGCGCCAGCACTTATTCATGGAGCACCAGCTCAACCAATTCTTCAATTACGGTTTCTGCTCAGAATCCAGGTACAGTTACTTATACTGTTACTGGTATTAACAATGGCTGCCCTCCAAGCATCCAGACACATCCGGTTAACATTAACGCTTTACCAAGCACGCAACTGAGCGCAGCAGAAAATGTTGTTTGTTCAAAAGCACAGGGAGGTCAGAGCGTAGTTTTAACAGGTGCGCCTGCAGGCGGAAGCTATTCTGGTTTAAATGTGGCCAACGGACAGTTTAACCCTAATACAACCGGAACCTTTGTAATTTCTTACAACTATACCGATCCAAACACAAGCTGTTCTAAAACTGCAACAACTTCTATTGTGGTGAGCGCCTGTACCGATATCGCGAAAAATTCACTCAACAGCAACCTGAGTGTTTTCCCGAATCCTTCGGTAAACGGTAAACTTACTATTAAAGGACTTGAAGGTGTTAATACCATTGCTGTTTACAACATCCTTGGTGTGATGGTTCAGAGCCAGGTTTCTGCTTCATCGGAACACAGCCTCGATCTTTCATCGAAAGCGGAAGGCAATTACTTCATCAGGATCACTGATTCAAACGGTGCTTCAAAAACCGTAAAAATTGTTAATCAGAACTAATCTCTGATAAAATAACTGAAAAAAGCCCCTCCAGCGAGGGGCTTTTTTATTTTAAAAGACTATTTTTACAGGCTCTGAAAAGGCCTTTCATATATTCTTTCCTGGTTCTGATTTTAACCCTGAGTTCCTGCGACCGTTACAGCAAGCTGTTAAAAAGCACCGATTACGATCTGAAGCTGACCAAGGCAAGGGAATACTACGATAAAGAACAGTACATCAAATCCTCGCAGT
>CAZFCR010000569.1:0-2217 GCA_964517305.1 uncultured Akkermansia sp. | reverse complement strand
ATTTAAAAACGCCCAGGGAAGTGCGAGTCACACAGAAATATACGATCGCAACGGCAACCTGCTGCGCAGCATCCATGAACTTCCCGCCAGCGAACAGGCCAGAAGTATCCAGCAGTTTGTCAACGCGGTGTACCACAACCAGAACCACCAGTTGTGGCGCATGCAGGACAGCAGCGGTCAGGTCAGGGTGTTTTCAACGAGCGACAACGACACCCTGTGGTACGGCTCGATGCGCGAGATGACTGCAAAACCTTCATTGCTGAACGAACAGGAGGAATTGTTGTTAAACAAACTGGCAGCGCTTGAGATCATGGATGTGACAACCGCCCAACTGACACTGGTGAACAGCGCCGACTCAACGCTCAGCAAGGTTGCCAGAACACGCATCAAAGAAGCGGGAAAACTTAACCGGGACCTGACTGCACTCGCCGTGGCAAAAAACGTGTCGCTTCCCACCGAATTAAACACACGACAACAACAACAATATCAAAAGATCTCCGGTTTGCAGGGCCGCGATTACGATAAAGCCTACAGCAAACTGATCGGCGAAACCGACCATCAGACCAAAAAACATTTAAAAAAACTGGCTGAACGGGCCACCGACGAAGACCTTAAAAACTGGGCGAACGAAGCCCTCAGCAGCCTTGAACTGAACATCAAAGCCAGGCGCGATGCCTGCAATGTAAAAAATTAAATACTGGTGTAGAAATTAATACCCAGCCAGGGAAAAGCAGGTTGATGCTGTTTTACAGCAGCGGGAAAACAGTACATTTGGTATTAAAACCTGCCTATCCTTACCAAAACCAAATACATTAAACTGTCTGATCTCACCCTGCAGGTGGAAGAAGCCATCCGTCAGAGTTTTGGCGCGCAGCTGATCTGGATCATCGCGGAAATTTCGGGTCATAAATTTTATCCGGCGCAGGACCGGCATTATTTTGATTTTATTGAGAAAACGGAGGGCAGTACCGATCCTGTGGCAAAAGCCCGGGGTGTAGCCTGGCAACAGGGATCAGACAGCATCAAGTATTTTGAAAAAAAGACCAACCAGCAGTTTGGCAACGGCATTCAGATCCTGGCGCGCGTAAAAGTGGAATTTCACAGGGCGCATGGATTTTCGCTTGTACTTTATGAGGTAGATGCATCTTACACACTCGGTAACCTTGAGCGGCAACGTTACGAAACCCTTGAACGCCTTGTAAACGAAAACCCGGATGCGATCACAAAAAAAGGAGATCAGTACCTGACAAGAAACAAAAGTCTGAGTTTTGGCCCGGTGATCCAGAACATTGCACTGATAGGATCACCCAATTCGGAGGGCTACACCGATTTTATGCACACGCTTTCTCACAACGATTTTAAATATACGTTTGCGGTAGACATTTACCAATCCTCCGTTCAGGGTGCAGGTGCAGAACAGGAGATCATCAGCAAACTGGTGTTTATTTACAACTCTGAAAAATCCTACGATTGTGTGGTGATCATCCGTGGCGGCGGTGCGCGAACTGATTTCCTGGTTTTCGATACTTACCGTTTATCACGGGCCGTGGCGCGTTTTCCCATTCCGGTAATCACTGGTCTGGGTCACCACAAAGATGTGAGCATTGTAGACATGATGGCCCACAGCCATACCAAAACACCCACCAAAGCCGCGGAGTTGATTATTTCCCACAACAGAAATTTTGAGGATAAGATCTTAAATCACCAGAAAAACCTCGTGATCAGAACCCAGCAGCGCTTGTCCGCAGCCCGACAGGATTTGAACAGGAGTCAGCGGGTGATCAGCAACAGTTCGAGGGATTTACTCAGTAAGTTCAGCGAAAATCTGAATACACTTAAACAACGGATTGTAAACGATTCGCGCAACTATCTACACCAGTCGCATCGCGAGCTGGCCATCTTTCTGAGACAGGTCTCGGCCAGACCGGGCATCCTGATGGCGCACAGGGAAGCTGACCTGAAACATGTTTCGGCCGCAATAAAAACCAATTCAGAAAAATACATTCAGAAAAATGAAACGGCGCTCGCGCACTTCAGTACTTTGCTCAGGATGATGAGTCCCGATAACGTTCTGAAAAAAGGATTTGCTATTATTTCGCTCCATGGCCGGATTGTGAGCAATGGGCAGGACATACAACCGGGTGATGAACTCACTGTAAAAATGGCAAAAGAAGAACTCAGTACCATTGTTAAAAGTAAAAAACAAACAGATGGAAA
>CAZFCR010000568.1:0-2229 GCA_964517305.1 uncultured Akkermansia sp. | reverse complement strand
CAGCGAAATACCCTCCCCTTTTTTCCAGAGCTCTATTTCAATCAGGTCGCCCCCGTTCATATCATCAAAACCATGCTGAAGTGTATACGGGAAACGGTTGGAGGACACCATACTCTGCCGACCACTCCGTGCCCATTTTGTGCTGATGTTGGAATCAGCCTCCAGGATCAGTCCTCCGGAACACATTACATCTCCCGCAGCGTTGAGTTGCTCGGTATCACAGCGAAAATGGTTCACTTCATCAAAAGGTTCTTTTGTATACCTGTTATAAACGGCAAGTGCTGCAGGCACATTCAAAGCAAAAACAAATACGAAGGCCGGAACCGAAGCATGAATACGTCCGGCCAGCAAGGAGTTGCTGCACAGCACCAGAAGCAGTGGCATTACCGGTGTAAGGTAACGGCCCTGCATCAGTTCCACGATTCCCATGCCCACTCTGTCCCAGGTAAGGTGTTGCGACAATAACAACAACACAACCGAACCCGATGCTGCTGTAATGATGATCAATACCTGGATTACTGAAAACCTGAGCTGCCGGGCACCGGATACGATCACAAAAATTAAACCATAAGCCAGCCAGTAAAAAAACGGATGCAGCACCACATCCTGGTAAGCGCCCAGATAACCGATGTAACTCGCTAGGTAAGGCTGGAAAGGAGTAAACAGACTGCGCCACAATACCATTGGAAAATAAAGAGGATGCGCTAACATGTATTGTTTCTGCAGGTGATAATCTGCAGCGTACCCCAGCGTTGCCTGCTCAATATAGTCAGGATGGTAGGTGTAAAACGAAAGGTAATTTTCCATTGCTACCGCAGACCAGACATAAGCTGCGGCAAACGGCACAATGATGGCTGAAAAAACGAATAGCAGGTGCAGTGCTTTTGAACTGAACTTTGTTTGAGGAATGAGCAGAACAAGCAGAACAAGAGGCACATAAACCAATTTGGCCTGCGATAATAAAAGGCAGAGTATAAAAATTGACACCTGTTCCCGCTTACTCACATGGTCTGAATCAAATGTACACCGGAGAACAATTACGAATAAAAGCAGCGAGAGCAGATTAGTAACCGTATCGGCACTGAACGAATTAAAAAGATAAATGTTCATGGGCAGCAGCAGCAACACTACCAACAGCCAGTGGTAAGCCGGTGTGCGTCTCAGAACGAATCTTCCAGCCAAAACCCATAAAAGCACCATGATCAACCGTCCTGCATAATACTGAATTATCACCGGCGCAGAAAAAACACGCGCAATTTTTATTGCTAGCGCCTGGGGCAGATATGAAACCGGAGAATAATACGCAGTGTTGGGAAAATCCCTGAATGTGCGCTCTCCGGGCAAGGTCTCCTCTGCCAGCAGCGCCTCTGTATCAGTTGCGTCAGGTTGGTGTTCGCTGGTTGAACTAAGCCTGTAATGCAGCGCAAAATCGCTCACGGTAAAGGGAATCTCTCCTCCCAGCCTGTTGTTCTTGCGCTCTGGTAACAGCCCGCCATCGGAGATCTGCCAGGATCTGTAAAAATGATTAAACTCGTCGGGCACCAGCAAGGGCGGCGTAACGAGGTTATAAATAAAAGAAAACAGAAGCGCGCAAAAAGTAAAAAAAGACACCGGATTAAGGTTGCTGAAAAAACGCTTCATACTTGGCTTTTATTGGATCGGGGCGGCACCGGCAACTGCTCTGCACAATTTCAATAGTAGTATTTTTTAACTAAACAAACAAAAGAAATTCAGACGATTTGTTATCTTTACCATCCTGAATTTTTTATGTTAGAGAAGCTCGAAGAAATAAAACGCCGGTACGAAGATGTTGAAGTAAAATTGTCTGATCCTAAAGTGATTGCAGACATGAAAATGTTTAAAAAACTAAACATTGAGTACAAGGAACTCGGCGAAATCGTGAGCCACATCAACGAATACAAAAAAGTACTTTCCAACATCGAGAGCGCCAAAGAAGTGCTTGCCAATGAAAAAGACAAGGACTTTCTTGAAATGGCAAAAGCCGAGCTTGAAGAGAACCGTGAAAAGGAGGAAAAGCTCACTGAAGAGATCAGGCTGATGCTGATCCCGAAAGATCCTGAAGACAACAAAAACTGCGTGATGGAACTCAGGGCCGGCACCGGTGGTGACGAGGCTTCCATTTTTGCAGGGAACCTTTTTGAAATGTATTCCCGTTTTTGCGAACGCAAAAACTTCCAGATCGAGGTGGTGGACTCCAGTCCCGGTACC
>CAZFCR010000567.1:0-2231 GCA_964517305.1 uncultured Akkermansia sp. | reverse complement strand
AGCTTTTTCTATAGGGCCTGAACTGTCTTTTTCCGATATATCTTCTAACTCCGTGTGTAAGTGGTAATGCCCGTGTTCAAAGTGAGTAGTTGATATATGGTGAGCTTTATAAAATGTATGTGCCAATACGTCCCTCAAGACTGCGGCAATGGGCTTTAGCTGAACAGTGATGTAAAGAAATAAAAAAAAATAGATAAAAGGTTTCTTCGCCATTTATCTGTAAATACGAGGAAAAAGAAATTATGGTTTTAAGATTCTTAAAGATTGGTATAGTTTATACTTCATTAGACAGGTGGTTGTACATTTGAACTGGAGTTTTTGGTATTCCATCTATATTCGAAGGAGGAAATCTGGAACTATAAAATCTAGTATTAAGAAATTTTCTTCCCACTTACATTATTTTATTATTTGGGAGAGAATTTCTATTTCGAGTGACTAAATCGCTGAGACAAAAAGAAAGTTTATAAGAGAATTCTTTTTTTTGCGTTAACTGAAAAGTCAGAATTAAAAATGTTTAGCTTTTGAGAAACTACTATTGAACTATTATTTTTTTTGAAATTTTTCGAGTATCATCAGACACTGTCAGTAAATACACGCCGGGATCTGTAGACAATTGCAAGTTCACTTCAGATTCACCCCGAAGTTGTTTAGACTCAACCAGCCTTCCTAGCAAATCCCTTACTTCCAGAAATTTTCCTTGAAAAGCAATTGTTACGGATAGGTTACCGTTCGACGGATTAGGAAAAACTTCAAATGCGGTTGGACTTTTACCTTCTTCAATACCCACAACAAGGGTGCCTGCGGAATTCAATTTTAAAAATATCGGATCAAAATCAGGACCATAACTCGCAGCTTTCCCGGTGGCAATAAAACTTCCATCAGGCATTTCACGAACTACATAGCAGTGTTCATTCTGAGCTCCTCCATAATGTCTCGTCCAGGTAGTATCACCTGAACTATTACATTTTAATATCCACATATCAGGGTTAACCCATCCAAAACTTCTGCTGATGGCAGCCACAATGTATCCCCCGTCCGATGTTTTCTGCACCATTTTGGGAGTATCTTTTAAATTCCCACCATAAACTTTATTCCAAACCTCATTTCCAGAAGGATCAGTTTTTATCATTCTCACGTCGATATCTTTTCCAGCGTTACTGCTGTCACGAACTAAAAACACATAACCTCCATCATTCGCTACAGTTAAGTAATAGCCTTCGTCATTTTGTGATCCACCGAACCGCTTCGTCCACGTGGTATCACCATTACTATTTAATTTTACGAGCCAGGCATCACCTCCAGAAGCACCGAAGCCGAATGTTTGACCTATCATAATATAACCTCCATCGTCGGTTTTTTGTATAGAATTTCCATAATCGTCTGCATTGCTTCCATAGAATTTATTCCATATAACCGTGCCCGCGGGATCAATTTTTATCAAATTGGCATTATTGTCTGGCTGACCAGCTGCCTTGCTCCAACCCACTATCATATAATTCCCGTCACTAGTAGCTATAATATCTCGCGCCAGATCGTTTCCGTTCGATCCATAAGTCTTCTGCCAAATGAGAACTCCCGAAGAGTTAACTTTTATCAAAAGTATATCATAATCGCCGCCGCCATAACTTTGGGAGTACCCAACTAAAAAGTAGTTCCCGTCAGCTGCCTGGAGCATATGATAAGGAAAATCCGGCTTACTACCTCCGAAGGTTTTCCGCCATTGTTCATTGCCTGCACCATCAGATTTTATAAGCAAAACGTCGCAGTCATTTAAGGTGTTATTAGTCGTATAGCCACCGATAAGATAGCCACCGTCAGCTGTCGGCAAAACATCTAGCCCTTCCTGATCATAAGGTGAACTTTTAAAAACTTTCAAAAATTGGGCACTCGCGTTTCTCGGTGTAACGAAAATAAAAAAAAGAATTACTACTGGTAGAAATCGGAATAGTGTCTTCATGGAAATGGTATTGTGACACTAATTTACTTTCGCGGAACCCGTAAACCTTAACATTTCGGTCAAACACCATATAAAATCGCTTAAAACCATTTATAAGCTTACGGCTTCGTACTGAATAGGGTTGTTTAACCTTATGCTTAGAAGTAAACCCTAACCTCCCGGGTGTTTTTATCGGTAAAGATAAATTACATACACGCCGCTTGCTCCATGTAAAAAGCTTTACCTTTGCACCTCAGTTAAAGCACCGTGACCTCCCAAGTAATTATCGCACTTA
>CAZFCR010000566.1:1930-2240 GCA_964517305.1 uncultured Akkermansia sp. | reverse complement strand
AGAAGGACATCCGGACAAAGTGGCCGACCAGATCTCGGACGCGTTAATAGACAATTTTCTTGCATTTGATCCGGCCAGTAAAGTGGCTTGTGAAACGCTTGTAACGACAGGGCAGGTTGTTCTTGCGGGCGAGGTGAAATCAAAAACCTATCTTGATGTTCAGGAGATTGCCCGTCAGGTGATCCGCAAGATCGGTTACACCAAGGCAGAATACATGTTTGAAGCCAATTCATGCGGTGTATTGTCTGCCATTCACGAACAATCTGCCGATATCAACCAGGGTGTTGAGCGTAAGAAAAAAGAAGATCAG
>CAZFCR010000566.1:0-1920 GCA_964517305.1 uncultured Akkermansia sp. | reverse complement strand
TTGGTTACGCAACCAATGAAACAGACAATTACATGCCGCTTGCACTTGACCTGGCTCACGGGATCTTGATTGAACTTGCCGCGCTTCGCCGCGAGAACAAAGAGATTAAATACCTGAGGCCTGATGCCAAATCGCAGGTAACACTTGAGTACGATGATAACAATCAGCCTGTACGCATTGATGCCATTGTGGTTTCAACACAGCACGATGATTTTGACCAGGAAGGCAGGATGCTGGCGAAAATTAAAAAGGATATCATCGAGATTCTTATTCCACGCGTAAAAAAGAAATATAAAAAATACGCTCACCTTTTTAACGACAAGATCAATTATCACATCAATCCAACCGGAAAGTTTGTGATTGGCGGTCCTCACGGCGATACAGGTCTTACCGGACGTAAGATCATTGTGGATACTTATGGCGGAAAAGGTGCGCACGGTGGTGGTGCTTTCTCAGGAAAAGATCCCAGCAAAGTTGACCGTTCTGCCGCTTACGCAACCAGGCACATCGCCAAAAATCTTGTGGCTGCCGGTGTTTGTTCAGAGGTGCTTGTACAGGTTTCTTATGCTATTGGTGTTGCAAAACCAATGGGGATTTACATCAATACTTACGGTACTGCTAAAGTGAAGATGACCGACGGACAGATAGCGAAGATCGTTGAAAAGGTTTTTGACATGCGTCCTTATTTTATCGAACAACGTTTAAAACTCCGTACACCAATTTACAGCGAAACAGCTGCATACGGACACATGGGACGTAAAAACGAAACTGTTACCAAAACTTTTAAAATGCCTGATGGTAAAACCAAGAGCATGAAAGTTGAATTGTTTACCTGGGAAAAACTGGACTATGTAAGCAAGGTAAAAACTGCTTTTAAGATCAAATAGATCAAATATTTTAATAAAAATAGGCTGTCTCAAAAAGGGGCGGCCTTTTTTATTTTCAGGGAACCGAGAAATTCTTAATGAAGTTTTAATACAGACTTTATTGATAATTGTCTAATTTTGTTTCAGCCGTGCTAACTTAAGAAGGCTGCAGAAACTATAAACCTATAAACCCAAAAAATGAAAAGAACGATCCTCGCGGCACTCTCATGCCTCATTCTCACTTTTACTCTGAATGCGCAATTAAGCGGAACTTACAATGTTCCGGGTACTTATACGTCCATTGCCGCTGCAATTAATGATCTCAACTCGCTCGGGGTATCTTCGTCGGTGACGATTGAAGTTACGTCCGGATACACTGAAACTGCTCCTTCCGGTGGCTACACGCTGAACGCGATCAGCGGTGCTTCGTCGCTGAACCAGATTTTTTTCCGGAAAACGGGCGCGCTTGCAAATCCGCTTATAACCGCGGCAAGCGGAGGCTCAGGTACGCCCGGCTCTGCTGTTCAGGATGGTGTATGGCGATTTGTAGGAACTGATTACGTCACCATTGACGGTATTGACATCATTGATCCCAACAATAGTAATCCGGCCACCATGGAATTCGGGTTCGGATTTTTTAAAGCCAGTGCCACAGACGGTTGTCAGAACAACACCATTAAAAATTGTGTCATCACACTGAACCGCATTAACAATGCCTCAGGAACGGCCCCTGCAACAGACGGTTCCCGGGGTATTGACGTGGTGAACGCGTTAACCGGGTCGCATACAAGTGCGGTATCAGTATCTTCTTCAGCAGGTGCACACAGCAATAATAAATTTTATACCAATACTATCCAGAATTGTAACATTGGTATTGCGCTGATAGGGTTTGCCGCATCATCTCCTTTCTCGCTGGCCGATACCGGTAATGATGTCGGAGGGAATTCTTCCGCAACCGGCAACACCATTGTAAATTACGGAGGCGGAGGTTCAAATCCAGCTGCAGCCGTGCGAACGCTTGCACAGTATGATCTGAACGTGTCGTTTAATAACA
>CAZFCR010000565.1:0-2244 GCA_964517305.1 uncultured Akkermansia sp. | reverse complement strand
CTCAACACCTCGTCCGGATTTTTTATCACCGTGTTTCTAAAATCCGGATCGTCCAGAAATTTATTAACGAACTCCCTGCGTTTTGGCTCGTCGAGGTGTTCGGTGACGTTTAAAAATGTTTTGGCTTTGCTGGGATCTGTAGTTAACAACTCTGCGGTTGGAACTGGCAGGTCTTCAATCTTTTGAATTAAACCGCTGCCGCTGAGCGCGGGGTCAAGCTTAAAAGCGGTCATCACCTCGTTGGCGTTCTGGCTGACGAGTTTAAGAGAACCGGCGTCTCTGAGCAGCATCTCACCGGCTTCCAGACCATGCACAAGATCAGGAGTGCCTCTTACTGCTTTTCTTACCAGGTTGAGGTTTCCCGGCAACAGCACACTGCCGGCAGCCAGCATGGCGTTCTGACCCTGGCCTGTGGTGGCATAATAGAGTACCGACAAGGCATCTGGAATTACATCCAGACCAGTGGGGGTTAACAATAATGAAACAACGCTCAAGCCATCACCCACATCGTCCGACTCTTCTACTTTAATGCATGAACCCACCATCAGATCTTCGGGCGGGCTTGTGTTCTGGAGGATGGTATTGACGTTGTCGTTGTTAAAAAAAGGGGGATATTCCGCCTTTAAAATTCTTAAGGCAGCTGCTTCAACAAGTTGTTTGTCCTGCAAGTATTCTTCCTTGAAGGCTCCTATCTGGTTAAACTGAGGATTCCGGAGGGCTGCAAATCTTGTTATCCAGAGTTTTTCTTTCAGTTCCTTCTTGCGTTGCTCGCTGTAAATATCAAGTCCCGGTTTGTCTTCGAACCGGAGTGCATCCAATTCTTCGTTAATGGCTTTTATTTCATCAAATGATTTATCGATTTTAAATACGTGATAGTAAATCTGCTCCCTTCCTTTTACATGTTGTTTATTTTCTATGTAAACAGTGCTGAGCAAACCATTGATCTTGGCCACCTGGTAACACAGGATGAGTGGCTTTGGGATATTGCGGATGAGATTCCTGAATTTGTAGGTAGTTCCGGCATTGTAATTTCCGCCATTGTTGTAATTCACAAAATCAATGTCTGCCTTGCTCAGCCATTCTCCGTTTTTCTGTGAAACAAGCACCATGGGGCATGATGTGCCTGTTAGTTCATCATACATTTTAAGGTACAGGCCAACAATGAGGTTCTCGCTTACGTTGTTTGAAAAACCGGATACTGCTGCTGCTTTGAATGCATCGAGAGAATCCCTGGGAATAAAATAGTTAAGCGTTTTGGTTACGAAATAAAAACGGATGCGGGTTTGTTTATAAAGTATTTTGCAACTTGACTCCAGGTCATGAGCCGTACATTGGTTGACGCTTTGATTAAGGTTGATGAAATGTTTATAAAGCAGGTTTCCGAAGGTTTGATCCTCCATCGATTTCATCAGGTCGAAACCCTCCTGTGTGGTGAGCAGCGTATGGCTGATGGCTGCCGCGTCTCTCATCCAGTTGGCGCTTCTTGCTTCAGCGGTTTTAAGCACATACCCATCATACACCTCCTGTTGAAATGCCCCGGGACAATCTTTATTTTTATAACGCAAGGCCTCATAATCCGTCATCACTGCCGGAAACATCTCATTCACACTGGCAGGGGCTTCATTGATGTTTTCCTGCGAAGCGGAGAGATTACCCGAGAGCCACTGTGAATATCTGTCGTCCAGGCTCTGTGTTTCTTTTTCAGGGAAAAGACAGGCGGAAAGATCGGCCGTTGTTCTGGTGCGGTAACTCATCAAACCGCTGAGCTGATTGTTCTTCAGCAAAGACAATTCACCGGTGATGGTATTGGCATTGGTATTCTGAAGACTTGTAAAGTTTTGAAACAACTTAAAAAGATGTTCGGAAAGCCCGCCGAGTTTGTCCAGCGAGGCGTCTTCGACCCTGAACTGTACTTTTATTCCGGTATTGTCTTCAAATTGTTTTTGTTTCTGACGGATGGGCCTCGCTTTTGAGTCGAACACGGCCCGGGCAGCCATCTCAATGGCCTCGTCTCTGGAAAGTGAATCGCTCTCCTGCGCAAGGCCACTCAGGCAGCTGAATACAATAAGAGCAAATAAAAGTTTTGTTTTTAAACGGGAAGTTATTTTCGATACAGATTTTACAGACGAGTCTGAAAAAGAGAAAAAGGCAAAACCCAGACACGCAGCGAAAAAACAGCTGCAGAATTGTGATAAGAAAATAAAACAAAGTGTTTTAGTTTTCATGCAAGGTTGGGTGAGGCCT
>CAZFCR010000564.1:0-2253 GCA_964517305.1 uncultured Akkermansia sp. | reverse complement strand
CATTCTCAATGTTCTCCCTGTGTTTGAGCATGCGACTGAATAAGGGGAGCAACTGCACAGAAAAAAGATAAGCGATCTGAACCGCAGCGTCGAGCAGTCGGAAACTCCGGGCGTAAATACCACTTTGTTCCTCGCCTAATTCGCCGCCCAAAATTTTTGCAATCATTACCGAATCAAAACGGTTGTAAAAGGCCATCAAAAGAAACAACACAGCAAAAGGCATGCTTTTTTTCAGGATCATGCGGTTAAACAACCAGTCCCAGTTTAATTTAAAGGTGTGTGTTTTATTCAGCACAATGATGAAGGCAATGATCGCGGTAAGCGCATACCCCGCGGTCTGCGCGTAGACAAAACCTTCAACCGTTACCTCCAGTCCAAACATGTTCAGAAGCATGGCTCCAACAATCAGGATCATGATTACCCTGTCGAGCACCGACACGATGCTATCCACGCCAAATAAATGAAGGGCCTGCAGATTGGAACGGAGAAAAAGAATAAAACTCAGAAAAAAACTGTTCAAACCCAGCAACATCAATAACTTCAGATTAAATCCCAGGATCAGAAAACCCACAACAAACGATACCGCAATGTAGAAAAAACCCAGTGCGAACTTCAGACCCAGCATCTTGCTAAAATGTTTGCTGAGCAACTGACTGTTCTGTGCAATGTTTTTGTTATTAAAATTGGTCAGACCAAAATCCAGAAAAATGCTTAAAACCAGACAGAGATTAAAAATCGTAAAGTATTTACCATAGTCGGCATCACCCAACTGCCCCTGCACCTTTGGCTCGATGATAATCGTCCAGAAGGGCTTAATTAAAAGATTGAGAACCAGCAGTATAGCCAGATCAAATATAAATTTCTTTTTTTGCATGAAGGCCGACAAAGATAGTTTTTTTTATGGTTTAAGCTAATCTAATTTCATAGATTTGCCCGGTGCAGATTGTAGTAAACACGCGGCTTTTGATTAAGAACCGCCTTGATGGAATTGGCTGGTTCAGCAAACAAACACTTCAGCGTTTAACGCAAAAACATCCCGAAGTTCATTTTGTTTTTCTGTTCGACAGGGCTTTTGATGAGGAATTTATTTTCTCCGATAACATTACCCCGCTTGTTGTTTCGCCCCAGGCACGACATCCTTTTCTTTATTATACCTGGCTTCAGTTTGGGGTTAAACCTTTACTGAACCGTCTAAATCCTGATCTTTTTCTGTCGCCCGATGGTTTTCTCACCCTGGGCACCAAATGCAAACAGTTACCGGTGATCCACGACATCAATTTCCTGCACCACCCAAAAGACAGTAAATGGCTCACGGCAAAATACTACAATCATTTTTTTCCGAAGTTTGCGAGAGCCGCCACGCGCATCGCCACCGTGTCTGAGTACAGCAAAAACGACATTGCGCGCAGTTATCAGATCGATCCTTCAAAAATTGACGTGGTGTATAACGGCATCAACGAGTTTTTTAATGTGCTGGATGAAAACACCAGAACCGAGACCAAAAAAAGGTTTTCATACGGCTGCGACTATTTTATTTTTGTGGGTTCGCTTCACCCGCGGAAAAACATTGGCAACCTGATCAAAGCTTTTGCCTTATTTAAAAAAGAAAGTGGTTCTGAAATGAAGCTGATGCTTGCGGGACCAGGTTTCTGGGGATTGGGACCCATCCGCAAAACCATAGAAGAAAGCGGTCTGCAGAATGAGATCATATTTACAGAACGTTTGAACAATGCCGATATCGCCCTTGTTTTGGGAAGCGCCACAGCCATGACCTTTGTGCCTTATTATGAAGGTTTTGGAATTCCGCTGCTGGAGGCCATGGAAGCCGGTGTGCCTGTCATCAGCGGCAACCTCACCAGTTTACCGGAAGTGGCCGGCGACGCTGCCCTGCTGGTTAACCCCTTTGCAGTGGATGAGATTAAAAATGCCATGTTTAAGCTGAGCACTGACCCTCAGCTCAGACAAGACCTGATCAGCAAAGGTTTAAAAAGAAAAGAAGAATTTTCCTGGGATCGCAGTGCAGACCTGTTGTGGCAAAGCATCTTAAAAACTTTAGCTTAGCGCAGGGGCTGTTGATCCTTATCAGCCAGACATTTCCTGATCGAATCCAGAATGACATCACTGCTATTGGAACGAGCGCCGAAATAACTGTGCAACTGATGCCTGATGTGATTGCGGTGTCCGGTATTCCCTGTCAGTTCCCGAATGATGTCAACCAGTTCCTGCACATTCATCACATTAAAAGCGGCCTGC
>CAZFCR010000563.1:0-2257 GCA_964517305.1 uncultured Akkermansia sp. | reverse complement strand
CTACATTGTTTTCCAATAATTGTTGCTTTTCAATTTTTGTAAGCGTAGTAAGGCAGGTAACAGGATATAGTCCCAGCGTATCAATCTGTTCTTTTAAACTGTTCTTTTTCGGAAAGTCCCATCCAAGCAGGTTAAGTCCGGCACAAGTTCCATACTGGATTGCATCACTTGTAAACCGTGTGTTTGTTACTACCCATCCCTGATGAAATTTAGTGCCATGACCAGGAAGCTGAATCCATGCTGCTTCCACATCTTTAAAGCGAGCCTGTATGTATAATGGAATTTTTACATCGCTTATCGTTCCGGGTTGATTATGATATTTGCATTCAATCATAAAATGATGGTGGTCTTTCTCAGCTATCACATCAATTTCATGGTTCACACATTTGCCTTTAACAATTTCACCCACCTTTACAGAATACCCCTGATGTTTGAGTATCTCACCAATGAATCTCTCAAAGGGATAACCGGATGGCCCTAACTCCATAATACCTCTTTTAAGATGAAACTTGGCTGCAAAAGGACTTGAGTAGTTCTTCAGGAGATTGTATGCAATACGATAGATTTTTTTTGTAGGAATCCCTTGATACAATTGTGACGATATTTCAGAAAGAACCTGGTCAATTTGGTTATCGTCAGCTCCAGACGCCATTAATGAACTTCTCAATTTTTCCTCATGAAAAGGGGCTTTTTCGCCCGAAGCTTTAATTACCAATATTTCTTTCCTTTTTTTCATTTCTTAGTTTTTAGCAGGTTTTCTATGCACCCAAATACAGCGTTGTTTTTATTGATTAAATAAAAAATATGAGTACCCATTCTTTCAAACAATAAGATTCCATTGCCCTTAAGTATTGAAAGGTGTCTTGAAACCTTAGGTTGGGTTAACTTCAAGTTTTCACATATCCGCATTACTGACAACTTATTTTCTTTGCTCCCTAACAACGACAAGATATTTATCCTTTCAGGGTGGGCTATCGCTTTGAGCATGTCTGCGACAGTTGCTAAATCCTGATCTTTCTCTTTCATACATGAATATTCATATGTACGAATATCTGCATTCTTAAATGTAATTTACCTGACAGTGATCAGTGGTCAATATGATTTACATCACTTGATTTTGCAATAGAAACGATCGTGATCTTATTCAATATCAACGATTCCATCTTCGTGAATTTGGTCAAAAGCCATCCTATACACTGACGACTATCGTCGAGTGAATTACTTTTCATTTTTCACCAGTTCCATATTGCACTTGGGGCATTTCCCAGGCTTATCCGAAACTATTTCTGCGTGCATCGGGCAGGTATAAACTGAGACTGCGTGTTCTGTTTCCTGATCATCAGTTTTTGTATTGTTATCAGAGTTGTTGCATGTGGTTAAGGTCATCAGTGTGACAAATCCCAGCATTAAGATCGAATTTTTCATAGCGATTATTATTAAATGTTATTGTTTTGCTTCAAGATCCATACCGCAAACCGGGCAACTACCAGGCGCATTGTATTTTTTTCCTTTTTCGCAATCCATTGGGCACAAATAAGCCATTGTTTTCGCATTTTCAGAACTCGATCCTGACTCCGGAGTATTTTCTTTTTTTTGAGAAGTGCTGCATGAGGCCAGTATTAAACCTAAAGCAAGAATGACATGTGTTTTTTTCATAATTTATATTTTTAAAAGATTAGCTATTTATCATATTTAATGTTTTCATTTGGTTCAATGTATTTTAAGATTGGAAAAATTGGCTTGCGAAATAATTTTTTGATTCCCCCATTATGCTTTTTAACTTATTCACATTTATTTACCAAATCCTTTATATTCGGTATTTGCAGAATATATTTTATCCTTGATCTTAATAGTGATCAGGCAAACAAAGGGCTGTATCATATCAGTTGGCGTGCAATAGAATTTTTCGTTTTTGACGGATTGCAATGTATATTCCTTTTTACTTCCATCTTTATAATTTATCTGCACCGAGCCTGAAATGCCTTCGATGGTCGCCGCTTTAAAATTTGATTTCAAAATATAAACATTCAATTTTTCTTCCGGAACCATCGGATCAAATACGATCTCAAGATGATATTTACCAATATCCTTTATTATACCGCCATGCGGAGGGTCGGCCTTGTGATCATGTGCAGCTTCATTACTATGGTCATGGCTTGAATGATCGTGCTGCCCCATGGCGCTGTTGGATCCAACTATTAATAGCAAGATAATTTGGACAATGAGTATAATGATTGTTTTTTTCATAATCGTAGTT
>CAZFCR010000562.1:0-2259 GCA_964517305.1 uncultured Akkermansia sp. | reverse complement strand
TCTGTGCCTTCGGGTTTTTTCTCTTCTATATTAAATTCACCCATCACTTTTTTAGCTACTTCAATTTTTACGTTGGAGTTCCAGGGAGCGTACATGCTGTACGAATCGTCGAATATAAAAAGGATGCGGTTGGTAACCTGTGTTTTTAAAGGCAGGCACAGCGCTATGAACAGCCAGAGTAACAGCGACTGCGTTTTCAGAAATAATATACGTGTTTTGTGCAGATTCAGCATTTTACAAGCGGGCTGCAGCCATTATAACGCTAATAATCAACGCCGGTTACAAGCAGTTGTTCAAGGGCTTTGCCCAGCTGCTCGTCGTTAGGTGCCGATCCGTGCCATTTGTGGGTTCCCATCATAAAGTCAACACCCATACCCATTTCGGTGCGCATGAGGATCATCACCGGCTTGCCTTTACCTGTAAGTGTTTTGGCTTTATCGAACGAGGCAATCACATCTTCAAGGAAATTGCCATTTTTATTTTCGATCACCGTCCAGCCAAAAGCCTCAAATTTTGCTTTCAGGTCACCCAGGGGAAGCACGTTCTCCACATCGCCGTCAATCTGGCGGCCGTTGTAATCAACCGTGGCGATGATGTTGTCTACCTTGTTCCCGGCCGCGTACATTGCGGCTTCCCAGATCTGTCCTTCCTGCAGTTCGCCGTCTCCGTGGAGACTGTATACAATGTGTTTATCGTTATTCAGTTTTTTTGCAAGTGCAGCGCCAATGGCAACACTCATGCCCTGACCCAGTGAGCCGCTGGCAATACGCACGCCCGGCAATCCTTCGTGCGTGGTGGGATGGCCCTGTAATCTTGAATTGAGTTTGCGGAAAGTCTTGAGTTCTTCGAGCGGAAAGTAGCCTGAGCGCGCCAGAACACTGTAAAATACCGGGCTGATATGGCCATTGCTCAGGAAAAAGAGGTCTTCATTTTTTCCATCCATGCTGAAATTAGAAGGATCGTGCTTCATCACTGCGCCGTAAAGGGCCACGAGGTACTCCACACAACCCAGTGATCCGCCCGGATGGCCTGAGTTAACGGCATGCACCATTCTTACAATATCCCTGCGAACCTGTCCGCACATTTTTTTGAGTTCCTCTATATTGGCCATTTTCACGGTATTTTTACGCAAAATTACACTTAAGTCAAGCGTTACAGCGACAATGTTAATAATAAATATGCGATGTTAAAAACTCAAATTCGCTGAAAAGCCCTGCCAGATTAGTATATTTGCGGTTTGATACAACCGATGTTTAGAGTTACCGCCATTTGCCTGCTTATTTTGCTCGCGTTTGCCTGTAAAAAAAAGGATACGCCTGAAAAACCTGCGCCTGAACCTGAGGCTCCAAAAAAAGGAACACTCATCATTGATGTTACCACTTTTGACACTACGGGAACAGCACGTTCGGAACACAGTGGTGTAAAAGTGCTGCTTCAGAATGGCATGAGTAAAATAACAGACAGTTCAGGCATTGTTTCCTTCAATGATCTTAATTATGGCATTTATGCGCCAAGTCTTGTAAAGGACGGATACGACGGAGCGCCTGTTACTTTTCAGCTGAACGCCGCTTCACAAACATTTTCGTTGCCCTGTGCCATGCACTCGCCTTACCGAACCAACAGTCAGCAGGCATATATTGTCACGGCGGACAGTATTGTGATGTCGTTCCAGTTAAGCAAACCAGTGCCGGCGGGCGCGCTGGTGAAAGTTGCAATACTTACCTCCACTCTGAGCGGAATGACAGCCGGCACGCCGCAGGCAGCTGATATGATCACGGTTTCCACTCAATCTGTTTCCAATGTGAATATTGCGCAGCTGCCCGGGTTCAAAAAATTTGTAGCCACCCTCAGTAAAGAACAAATATTTTTTGTGAGCGCGGTGCCGCTTTCGTATGGACTTTACAACAGCAACTTTTCTGCTGCGCCCGTGCTGGTGGGCGAAAATCTGTTCTATCCCGGCAACCTTCAATTAAAGAAAAACTGGTAATAATAATATAAAATAATTTATGGCTCTAAAATGCGGGATCGTGGGTTTACCAAATGTTGGCAAGTCTACCCTATTTAACTGTTTAAGCAATGCTAAGGCCCAGGCGGCCAATTTTCCATTCTGTACCATTGATCCCAATGTTGGTACCACTACCGTGCCTGATGAGCGTCTGAACAAATTATCTGACCTGGTTAAACCTCAGAACATTGTTCCCACCACAGTTGAGATCGTTGACATAGCCGGTCTGGTAAAAGGCGCGAGCAAAGGAGAAG
>CAZFCR010000561.1:0-2266 GCA_964517305.1 uncultured Akkermansia sp. | reverse complement strand
AATCTTTTGAAAAAGGCGTGGTGATCAACGGAGAAACATTCTTTAAAAAATCAGAACCACACAAAGCATCTGTAACTGGTGACACCGTTGGTGATCCTTTCAAAGATACTTCAGGTCCTTCCATGAACATTCTCATTAAACTCATGAGCATCGTATCTCTTGTGATCGCGCCTTACATCGCTGTGGTTGCAGGAAGTGAAGACAATAAGGAAACAACATCAGCTGTAGCGCCTGTAAAGACCGAAAAACAAGACATCTCGGTGGTAAACGGTGTATTTATTGTTGACGAAGCTCACAGCTCTGTTAATTTTAGCGTGAAACACCTGATCAGCAATACCAGCGGTAATGTGGTGGTCGACAGTGGTTACATTCACCTGCAAAATACTGCAGGCCCGAAGATTTTTATCCAGCTTGATATGGGTAGCCTCAACACGCAGAACTCTTACCGGGATTCTCATCTGAAGGAAAAAACAGAATTTTTCGAAACTAACAAGTATCCTAAAGCTGTGTTTGAAGCTACTGAGATCGTTGAAAATAACGACAACAGCGGTTATGATTACATTGCAAAAGGAAAACTGACGTTAAAAGGTATTACGAAACCTGTTGACATGATGTTTAATTTTGTTGGCAGTCAGAAACAGACATTTGAAGATGAGAAAAAGGTGGAGCATAAAATGCTCGTGACCGGTTTCGAAGGTCAGGCAGTGATCAAACGCAGCGAGTTCGGTATCACTGGTTCTTCGGTATCTGAAGAAGTGAAAATCAAAGCCGATGTTGAAGCCTATCAGGAGAAAAGCGACTGGTAATCAATTAAAATACTAAAACTGATCCCCGGTCAAAAGCCGGGGATTTTTTGTTCTGAAAAGAAGGATCCAATAAAAAATTAACCATGCGTATTGTTACTTATAATGTAAACGGCATCCGCTCGGCCATGAGCAAAGGATTGTTTGAATGGGTAAAGGCCGTTGACCCCGATGTATTGTGTTTACAGGAGATCAAGGCAAGTCCCGACCAGGTTGGGGTTTTTGAACTGGAAGAACTGGGTTATCACCACTACTGGTATCCCGCTCAGAAAAAGGGATACAGTGGGGTAGCCATTTTTTCAAAAACAGAACCCAAAAACATTGTTTACGGTTGTGGCATTAAGGAGTACGATGACGAAGGCAGAGTGCTTCGCGCCGATTTTGAAGATGTATCTGTGATGAGTGTTTATCATCCCAGTGGCAGCAGCGGCGAACTGCGACAGGCTTTTAAAATGAAATGGCTTTCGGATTTTACGCAATACATTTCAGAACTTCGGCTGACCGTTCCCAACCTTGTGCTGTCGGGCGATTTCAACATCTGCCACCGGCCCATAGACATTCATAACCCGGTGTCAAACGCAAAAAGCAGTGGCTTTCTTCCCGAAGAAAGGGAGTGGATGGAACAGTTCATCAACTCTGGTTTTATAGATACTTTCCGTCATTTTAATAAAGACCCGCACCACTATACCTGGTGGAGTTACCGGGCAGGAGCCAGGGGCAAAAACCTGGGCTGGCGCATTGATTACAACATGGTTTCCGCGGCATTGGAACACCGCCTGCGCCGGGCGCAGATCCTGCCAGACGCTCTGCACAGCGATCATTGTCCGGTACTGCTGGAAATAGAATAACAGACGATTGTTTATTTTTTTAGTTTTAGGGTTTTAAACGTGCAGTCGCAATACGTCATAATTGTAGCAGGTGGCATTGGCAGCCGGATGAAATCCGACCGGCCCAAACAGTTCATAGAACTCGAAGGCACACCCATCATCATTACCACCATCCGTTGTTTCCTGAATTATGATCCTGATATGCGCATCATTATCTGTGTGCATCGCAATTACCGGCAACACCTGGAAGGCATCCTGTTTAAATTTGGTTTAAGTGAAAAAAATATTCAGATCACTTTCGGCGGCGACACCCGTTTTGACTCTGTAAAAAACGGGCTAAAACTTGTAGAAGATGATGCCGCGATCGTTGGAATTCACGATTCCGCCCGTCCTTTCGCTTCGGAGCAGACCATCAGAAATTGTTATGAAACAGCTCGGTCAAAAGGAAATGCCATCCCCTGTGTGCCGGTGAACGACAGCCTGCGCAAGATCAGTAATAATATCAATGCCTCGGTAAACCGCAATGAATACAGGATCATTCAAACGCCGCAGTGTTTTGTTGCAGCAAAAATTAAAAAGGCTTTTGAACTCGGTTACCGCGCCAGTTTTACAGACGATGCCACCGTGCTGGAATCC
>CAZFCR010000560.1:0-2270 GCA_964517305.1 uncultured Akkermansia sp. | reverse complement strand
AAATAGAGATATGTACGGAGATAGCCATAAAACGGTCAAAACAGGGTTAAAAGTTAACGTATTGTTAATTTGATCCCTGTCAAAACACTTTTGGTACGCATAATGACTCAAAACGCCATGCAAATGGCCTGATTGTTGTGAAAAGATGAGCTTAAATTGTTAAATTCGCGGACGCAAATTCAGCCTGTTTGGTGGGACTGAAGGGGCGAAGCATTGTATTGATATCTTCGTTCCGATCCGCGATTAAAATGAGTCATTCCAGAATTAAAAATTTAAAGGTATTGGTAACCGGCGGTGCAGGTTTTATCGGTTCCAATTTGTGCGAAGACCTGTTGAAAGAGGAAAACGAGGTAGTATGCCTTGATAATTTCTCAACAGGCAAACACCAAAACCTGGTTGGATTTGAAAAGACCGGCCGTTTTACACTCATCGAAGGCGACATCCGTAACCTCGACGCCTGCCGGGAAGCGGTTAAAGGCGTTGACCTGGTTTTGCAACAGGCTGCACTGGGATCGGTTCCACGGTCGTTAAATGACCCGCTCACCACCAACGATGTCAATATTTCGGGATTTCTGAACATGCTCGTTGCGTCGCGTGATGAAGGTGTTAAACGTTTTGTGTACGCCGCCAGTTCAAGCACTTACGGTGACTCAGAAGCCCTGCCAAAAACAGAGGACATCATCGGCAAACCCCTCTCACCTTACGCTGTAACCAAATATGTAAACGAACTGTACGCGCATGTGTTTGGGCTCAATTACGGAATGGACCTCATAGGACTGCGTTATTTTAATGTGTACGGTCGCCGTCAGGATCCCAACGGCGCTTATGCCGCGGTGATCCCGAAATTTGCGATGCAGCTGATGGCCCACGAATCGCCACAAATTAATGGTGACGGTACCAACTCACGCGATTTCACTTACATCGACAATGTGATCCGAATGAACCACCTGGCAGCCACAACAGCTAACCCTTCCGCAAAAGGACAGGTGTTTAACACGGCGGTGGGCGAAAGAGCCGATCTTAACCAGATGGTGGCGCTGTTGAAAAAATACCTATCACAATACGATCCTGCAATCGCGCAGGTAGAAATAAAATATGGTCCCGATAGAAAGGGAGACATTCCCCATTCACTGGCTTCAATTAAAAAGGCGGCAGATATGCTTGGTTACCAACCAAGTCATGATTTAAATGCAGGATTAAAAGAAGCGGTGGAGTGGTATTGGGAGAGGTGGAGGAAATAAAAGCATGCAATTCGAAAAACCCATTCTTCTTGTTACGTTTAACCGCCCCGACACTACAAAAAAGGTGCTGGAGGCGATCGCTAACGTTCAGCCAAAAAAACTGTATGTTTTTTCGGATGCACCGCGCGAGGGGAATGAGAATGATACAGTTATGGTTGGGGCGGTTCGCAACTTGTTCATGAACCTGAATTGGGAAGTGGAGCTGCATACAAAATTTGAAAACCGGAACCTCGGTTGTGCCAAAGGCGTATCATCGGCCATCAGCTGGATTTTTGAAACTGAAAAACAAGCCATCATTCTTGAGGACGACTGTTTGCCTAACAATGCTTTTTTTGACTTCTGTTCGCAGATGCTCGATCGTTATGAAAATTCGGATCAGGTCATGCACATTTCCGGTTCCAGATGGAACGAGGAGTTTAAGACCGGAGATTCTTATTTATTCTCATCAATCGGGCACATCTGGGGCTGGGCAACGTGGAAACGAGCCTGGGATAAATATGATTACAATATGGCGGACTGGGGAAAACACATCCCTAAAATAAAAATCGCTCTGCAAAAACCGCTTTATGTTGGTTTCTGGAAAGAATTATTTCAGGAGGTAGCGGTCAGTAATAAAAAACATACATGGGACTATCAATGGCAATACACACTTTTTAAAGAAAAAGGATTAGCGGTTGTGCCGGATGTAAACATGATATTAAATATCGGGCCGGATGGTGTTCATTCAAACTCGTCAAAACAACAACGCTCGGTAGCTGAATACACCTATGATCGTAAATTAAACAATTGGAAGTTGTATAAACATCCGGTAACGGTCATACAGAACAAAATGTACGACGACTACCACATGGATCATCATTTTTTTCGTTTCTACAGTCCTTTTCGAAGATTTAAGAAGTTGGTTAAATATTATGTTAAAGGCAGATAATTTCCAGCGGAAAGATCTGCTTTTAAAGGCCAAAAACACTTTTTTCTATTTTGGCGCAACCATCATTGGTTTTTTGATTTCCATTGGCACTTACCCTGTCT
>CAZFCR010000559.1:0-2272 GCA_964517305.1 uncultured Akkermansia sp. | reverse complement strand
GACTGAGGGATTCGAACCCTCGATACGGTTGCCCGTATACAAACTTTCCAGGCTTGCTCGTTCGACCACTCTGACAAGTCTCCTTTTTTACAAGGCCATAAAATTAGCAATCTTTCCTGAATAAGGCGGCATCTGTGATCCAAAAGTACAGGGCTTTTTACCCTTTTACATAAAACTGCAAAAGGTCTTTGGGAAGTTCATCGGTTTCGGCTTCTTCAAAACCGTGCTGAAAAAGAAAATGGTTCAGAAAAATCTTATTGTCCGTCCGCAGGTAAAAAAATGTGTTGTCGTGATAAAGTCCGCAGGAAAAAAGATTGGCGGAAGACTGAAGTCCTGTGTGCAGATCATCTTCCAGCTGACTGATCGTGTCGCCCGTAACGGGATATTTTTCTGTTTTGAACCAGCTCACCATGGTTTAAAGCTACTCAATAAACGAGGCAGCCGGCTGTTAAATTAGCCTATAATTATTACTGGCTTAGAACTTTAAGGCCTGTGCGGCGGTTCTTTGACTTGCCGGCTTCGGTGGCATTGTCGGCCACAGGGCGCGTTGGTCCATAGCCTTTGGCCTGAACTCTTTTATCAGCGATGCCTTTTGAAACAAGGTATTTTTTAACCGCTTCGGCACGGGCCTGCGAAAGACTCATGTTTGATTCCAGCGAACCATCGTTGTCGGTGTGACCCTGAATTTCGATCACCATCGTGGATTTGATCTTCAGCACCTCCACCAGGTCGTTTAGACTCTTATTTGACGCTGGTTTCAGGGTGGATTTTCCGGTGTCAAAATAAATGTTGTCGAGAACAATTTCTTTGGGTGGATCAATCCTGATCTCAACTTCATAAACAGCTTCTTTATCAGCGGGAATCTGCATCCTGCTGTAATTCATATCTACTGTAAAATTTTTATACCTGAGATCATAAGTGGCATTTACCGGCACCAGCACTTCAAATTTTCCGTTGGCATCGGCTGTGATCTTTACAGAGTAAGTACGGATGCTGTTCTCAAAAATGATGATCTCCCTGGGAATGGGTTTGCCCTGAAAGTCCGTCACAATGCCTTTGAGCAATGCGAGCTTATCTGTTGGCACCAACTGTGATTTCGCAACAAAAGCAAAGATCATGAGCAATACGAACGTTCCTTTTTTTATCATGTTTGATGTTTTATGCATCATAACCCTGCAGCAAATAAAAAGATACAGATTAAAACGGCGGTTCGTTAAAATCCTCAATGTCGTTGCGTTTTACAATGTCTCCCGGCTGATCTTCACGGTCCCAGTTTTTGGAAGCAACCGTTTTTGTTCCTGAACTCAGGAAGTCGTTGTTCTGCTGCATAGGTCCGGGATTGTTCTGGCCATAGATAATGTCTTGTCCTTCGCTGTAATCGAGATCGGCGAATTTAGCGTATTGACCAATGAAACGGAGTTTCACTGTTTCAAGCGCACCATGCCTGTTTTTAGCGATGATCACTTCCGCCCGGCCACGTGTAGGCTCGTTGTTCTCATCCACTTCCAGACCATAATACTCGGGCCTGTAAATAAACATTACCATATCGGCATCCTGCTCAATGGCGCCCGATTCACGGAGGTCACTTAACTGAGGCCTTTTGCTGCCACCCGGACGGTTTTCAACCTGACGACTGAGCTGAGATAAAGCGATGATCGGAATTTCGAGTTCTTTGGCGAGACTTTTTAAACCGCGTGAGATCTGGCTGATCTCCTGTTCACGGTTTCCTTTGCCGTCCGGACCGCCACTCATCAGCTGAAGGTAGTCAATGATGATCAGTTCAACTTTCTGATTTTCTTTTAAACGGCGCGCCTTGGCGCGTAATTCAAAGATGGAGAGGGCGGGGGTGTCGTCGATGTACAAGGGCGCTACTGCCAGTTTTTTGATCCTTTCGTTCAGCTGCACAAATTCGTGGTTATCCAGGTTACCTTTCAGGATCTTATCCTGCGCAATTTCTGTTTCGCTGGAGATCAAACGTTTTACGAGCTGAAGACTGCTCATCTCGAGACTGAAAATGGCAACGGGTTTATTAAATTCAACAGCCGCGTTTTTGGCCATTGAAACCACGAAGGCCGTTTTACCCATACCAGGACGGGCAGCGAGGATCAGCAGATCGGATTTTTGCCATCCGCCGGTGATGCGGTCCATGGCCGTAAAACCGCTCGGAACACCAAGGAGACCATCTTTCTGGTTGGCAGCGCTTTCAATTTCTGTAATGGCCTTGGCAATGAGGGTACTCATCTTATCGTGCTGTTTACGCACGTTGGAGTCG
>CAZFCR010000558.1:0-2296 GCA_964517305.1 uncultured Akkermansia sp. | reverse complement strand
AGCGAAAAAAGCTCCTCCGGAATCAACCGAAAGAGCTTTTCTCTGCTTCTGGGGTACCCGGAGGGTCCGATTTATCGAACTTTTTGGATGATTTTCAAGCTGTTAGAATGTTAACGAATGTAAATCGACCTTCAGCAAATTTAAGGCTCTAAAAGTTGGAGATAGGGGCAACCCGGAACTCCAGGATTACAAAAAAGTAAGCTTCTCCGCAGGCGTGGCGGAAACAAGTTCTATGAGTTGGTTATCTTGCTTATCTCTTCTCTACTTTCTTTAACCCAGCTGCATATATTTTTTTTATAGCATTATCTTCCTCACGCTTAACTAGATGCGGTAATTGAAGGTGGGCGCATTAGAATGACCCCTGTAATTTTAACGGCAACTGCCACAATATTGGGAATGATTCCACTTGCAATAGGCTTCAATATAGATTTTGTTACAATGTTTACAGAATTAAACCCAAAAATATATTTTGGGGGAGATTCTGTTGCGTTCTGGGGCCCTTTATCTTGGACAATTATTTTCGGGTTAAGCTTCGCAACATTTATCACGTTGATATTAGTGCCTGTAATGTATTTAATTGCATTTAAAACCAGAGAAAAAACCAAAAGAGTAGTTTCAGGTGTTAGAAAGAAAAATATTTCTTCTGCTAGAGATTAAAATTTCCTTGATGAAACTAGTTATAATTCAATTCTATGAAAAAGAAAGAGGCAAATGACTTGTTGCGTAAAGCGAGTTACTTGTTGGATAAAACCATCACGTTAAAAAATCCAAAATCAATTCCGCCTTTTCAAGAAGATCAATATCTGGTAGAAAGTTTTGGGGCAGCAAAAGTTCATTTCGGAAACTCAAACTCAATTACTTGGTATGAAGTATGGGCAAATTTAAAAAATATTGAAACAGGTAAAAAGCACAAGATGTTTCTACATCAGTTGATAAATATCTTTCCAAAAAAGAAGGTTTCGAATTCAAAAGGTTCAAAAAGATCTTAATACACAAATAAGTATCTATCCTGTCATTATTCTTTTGTGAACTTGCTCCAATATCGTGATAAATGAATCACAAAGATAGTTCTGACAATGGTCTCTCGCTGTTCCGCTTCCACCATAAGGGGCTACGAAAGACATATTTAAAGCTTTTTTAAGATTGTCCTAATGATCTTTTCCAAAATATTATACCTTTGCGCTCATACAAAATTTTGGAACTATGGCAGATTCACAAGGATATTCGATAACATTTGACAAAGATATAAAAGCAGTGGTTTGTGTTTGGAAGGGATATTCTAATAGCCGGGAATTTCGAGAGGGCACCGAAGAATATTTGCGCCTATTAATCCAAAAACAAGTCTCCAAAATGCTGGTTGATTTAAAAGAAATGACATTGATTGGTAAGGAAGATCAGGATTGGATGGATAAAAGTTATCTTCCTAAAGCTGTGGAAGAAGGATTAAAAGCGGTAGCGGTCGTTCAGCCCGATTATTACTTTAATAAAGTAGCTGTGGACAGCATTTTGTTTAAATTGAATCAGCGACCGGTACAAGTCAATTATTTTAAAACTTTTGAAGAGGCAAAGGAGTGGTTATCGAAGTTTTAGTTAATTTATAGATTAAATTAACTCCAGATTGTATTTGAGAAGGCGAATGAATAGTCAGTTTTTTAAATTAGTCTAATTAGGCAGTGATATCCTTTCGTTAAGCAACAAAAAGTGTGGAAATGTGCGGTCGGCCCGCTTCCTCCTTCAACCAAGCTTTCGCGTCTGACACGGCCACAAACATCTTTGTTGGATATAACGCTGGTTTGAACTTAAAGAATAAGTTCATGATCATTCTGCTTACTGCGTTTGGGGTTATTATTGCCAATGCTTTTATTACGTCATGTAATTGTAAGGAAATATAATCACGATCCTCTTTCTTGGGCGAATCAGCTTTTGGGTGAGTTTCGGCCAGCATATTCACTTTCTTCTGGCCGATAAATTCTTTAAGCTTTAAAAATTCCGCATCCATTTCCTTCCTTGATAGCCGCTTATACTCTCCAGGATTTGGCCTCGAATATAAAATAGCATCGTGGAACCAAACTGTAGAATTTGAAAGTACAAGCGTTTTTTTTACGTCAGGAGGTATGTTAAGAGCGAACATCGGCAGTGGTAATGCAAGTTACAATAAATGGATTACACCAGCAAACGTAGATAGGAATGCCAATTTGGTGGGCTTAAATCCTTTACCTGAAACTATTTCTCTTTTTTGCCGCATAGTAATAATTGCAGCATTTCGAGCAGAACGAAATTAATCGGAATCGCATGG
>CAZFCR010000557.1:1916-2300 GCA_964517305.1 uncultured Akkermansia sp. | reverse complement strand
AAAAGTTTGCTTTCATTGTGTTTTAATTCTTTTTCCATTTTTGTAAGAGGGCCGATTTCCATATTTGCCATTAAAATAGCGTCAGCAGCCTTTAGTCGAAATTTGAGGGCATTAATACTTTCGTGAACTTTCCAGGTTTGTCTTGGAGTAGTTATCGAAATAATAGTTAACTGGCTCTCATTCCAAAACGGTATCAAGTCCTTTCTGACTTTTAATTCAAGAATCCCATAGGGGATAACCAAGATTGCTTTTGCTTTCTGTATCAAAACTTCTTTAACAACATCAATTTCAAATGAGTTGCTAAACCCTAGCAGATATACAATATCCTTGTAGTTTGACAGGCACTTTACAAATTGAGAAATGGCACTTTTTTCTCTTTCATGT
>CAZFCR010000557.1:0-1906 GCA_964517305.1 uncultured Akkermansia sp. | reverse complement strand
ATCCACAATTAATGATACCAACTTTTTGCTAAGAAATTCCTTATCGCCTTGCACATAAAAATCAACTGGGATTTTATGTTTTAAACGGACCGGGTAATTGTTGTCTAAGACAGAAACCTTAGATATTTTTTTCGATTGAAGAACGAAAGACAAGTCTTCCGCATTTTCTTTCTTAATAGAGCTTGCAGGTTCAAATACTAAAATCCGACCATCAATTCCCTGTAAGTATTCTTCAATTAGAGTCTTAACTTTTATCCAATTTAAGCCGCCGTGCCCGCAACCAAGCGCGGGTACAGTAATGACTTTAAAAAATCGTCCCTTTAAATATTGTCTTAACCAAATAAGTCCTTTTTCGACGTACTCGTACTCAGACGGATTTTTCCAATCCACCTTTGTAGGAAAATTGATGATAGTTGTTTTACCAGTGTCGAATATATTATTGTCTTCCCAAATATGGGGGACCCCGGGTCTAAGTTGCCCTAACGCACACGCTCTCGCATACTCGTCAAACATTTGCGGGTATTTGGTTTTAAATGCAAGTGCTACTCCTGCACCCATAACGCCAACGCAGTTTACCGTATTTATCCTAATGTCTGCTGGATAATCGAAGAAATCTCCTTTTACAAACTCTATCATGTATCTCCAATTACATTTAATACATTTTCTTTTACATCTGACAGTCTCATATTATACGTCATTTTCCAAGCAAAATTAATTGCTGCTATGTCAGCTAAATTAATAGTTGCTAGCATGTCAAATTGATCCTCATTCTCGATAATATCAAATATTTGCTGGATGTCTCTTTCCTTGTGTATGACCTCACCGATTAGATCATGGTAGCCAACCAAAAGGCAGACCATTTCTATCTCATACTCTGAAATTTTTTTGACATCTTCAATTAGAAATCTGTGAACCATTTTTAGGCTGTCCACAGGATGATCTGCGTAAACAGATTGTTTACCATCTTTCCATTTTGATTTTGGTCCTTTACCAATATCGTGGAGATATGCAGCTAGTTTTAAAATACATTTATCTGTTTCGTCAGCATTCTTGTAGTAAGGCAACTTCTCAAGTTGCTCGACAACACGTAAAGTGTGGTCGCTCACGTTCTCACTATGCACATCGTTTTTAGTTTCAAGTTCGTAAATACCCTTTAACTCTTTAATGCAACAAAAGTCCTTCTGTATTTTTTCAATACAATCTTTAATGCTTTTGAAAGAATATTCGACCTGTGGCGTTCCCCTTTCTTCTACTACATTCTTAACAACTGCGTGATATAATTTTTTTAAGTCTTTTGGCCCTGTTACTATAGTTTCATTCTTTCTATTTTCAAACATAAATTTTGTAAAGTGAAAATAGTAGTCCTTATACCCGTTATAATCTATCTCAATTCCTTTGACTTTATTTTTTGTTAGCAATGCTTCAACTCGCTTCTTTATTGCTTCATTCCAGACAATAATTGCTTCGATGTCATGGGGTGCGACCTTTTTATGAATTAGCACCTCGGCCATTCGCTTATGTCGCCCCTCATCTGATCCTTTGCCCCATGTTTTTTTACTAATTTCTATCCAATCAAGTTTATCCAGGTCTTCGACCTGGGTGTAAAAGTTTGGGGGTATGTCTGTATTTGCAGACGCATCAGTAAACACCGTCCCGTCCTCAAGTAGCTTTTCTATTGGCAAAGCAAGAAAAACGATCTCTCTCTGGTCAACATTTTTTGTATGTAAGATCGAAAGAACCATTGGATTAATGGAACAAAAATAAAAAGGCACATAATCGTGCACCGTTCCTTTTGGCCCGCAAGTCACCTTCATAGTACTCCTCCGCTCCTGTATAGTCTCCGCAGCTACATTAAAATGTTTTAGTCCCTTAGCTTTTTTTTCATTTGTGCAGAGCAAACCTTTTG
>CAZFCR010000556.1:0-2306 GCA_964517305.1 uncultured Akkermansia sp. | reverse complement strand
GCCGACCTCGCCGCGGAAGCGGATCTTCGGAGCGATGCGGAAAGAAGTTCCCAGGCCATAACCCAGCTGCCACAAGGTGGCGTTGGAGCCAGGTTGCAATCCCATGCTGAGGATGTTGTAAAACACGGGCACCCCGGTTCTGAACGAAAGATTGGAATAAAACACTTCATCGGCTGACAATTCCAGCTGATGCACTCCCTTTCGCACAATGCTCAATAGTCCCAATGGCACACCGGTCGCCGAGTCTGAAATATTCAGCGGTGCCACCTGGAAACCTTTCATGAGGCCACAAACATTAAACAAACCCGCAACCTGCACTGCTGCTTCAGCCTCTCCGGCTGCATTAAACAAGCCGGCCACCTGTACGCCATTCCGGCCATAACGACTGCTGTTAAACAAACCGGCTACAGCCACACCATCCAAGGTATCGGCAACGTTCGCCAGCCCCGCAACCGTGGCGCCGCGACTCACCTCATTAATATTCATCAAACCGGCACCCGAAAATCCCTCCATCTCCTCATTAATATTCATCAGACCGGCAAACTGCGAACCTGCAAAATGCCGGTTAATGTTCATTAGTCCCGCGCCCTGAGCACCTTTTGCATTAACGCCATTCACATTAAATAACCCTGCAACCTGCGCGCCCTGAAGTGAATCGCCCACCAGATTAAAAAGACCGGCGGCCTGAAAACCGCTGACATTGTTTTTATCGATGTTAAACAACCCGCCGATTTCTGCCACGTTCGTGCCGCGGGAATAACCACCGAGGACATTAAAGGAATAATCGTTATAAACATTCCCGGAAAGTTTGTGATTGGTTCCCACAAAAGGCAAAAAAGAAACCTGCCAGTTTCTGTGAAGTGTGTCGCGCACATTCAGTGTATTGATATAACCTTTCAGCTGTTTAAACAACGCGCTTGTCGCAGAGCCCAGCTCTTCCACAACAGACCTCAGATCAATACTGTCTTTAAAAGTTTTTCCGCTGTCGCCCTCCGCTACAATGGGAATATTGGACAATTTTTCTTCGTTCAAATCAACCGGATTGAGCGTTGTGTCCTTGTAGTTCTGGCGGTTCACTGAAAGTGTGGCGTTTGCCGGCGGAGACTTAATGGTATAAAATCCGTAAGCATCGCTAGTGGCGGACTGCAGTGTTTTAGGATCGTAAATGGTAACATTGGCTACCTTCTGCTGTGTTTTAGCATCGATCACATACCCGCTGATGTCTTTCTTATTGCCAGGCTTTTCCGACGGTTTTTCTTTCAGAATGATGTAATTGTTTCTGGCCTTGTAGATGATGTTCCCGGGCAATATCAGCGCCAGTGCTTCTCGCACAGTCCTTTTCCGCAGTTGCACCGAAACCGTCTGTGAAGGATTGATGAGCGAGGGCTGGTAAGAAAATACAATTTTGGCTTCCTGCTGAATGATCTGCAGCGCGTTCCCGATTTTTTCATTAACGATGCTCAGATTTAATTCCCGTTCAAGCGGTGGCACCTCAGCACGCAACGAAAAAAACCGGGCGCAGATAAAAATGATAATTAAGAGAGTGTATTTATTCGCTGCAACCATCGCCCTTGATGAGGATCCGGTCCCCGTCTTTAATAATTTCGAGGTCAAGTGTTTCTTTTATTACATCAAGAACTGTTTCCAGTCTTTCGTTGTTGAAGTTCACTGATAACATGCAGTGCGCCAATTGCGGATTGTCCAGTTCAATGCGACTGCCGTACATGGCATTGATGCGCGATACAACTTCGCTTAAGCGGGTTGCTTCAAAATTCAGCATCCTTGAAGAGTTCGCGGGAACCGACAACGAAACCGTTTCTTTTTTAAAAACATCTTCGTTTTTGTCGTATATCGCTTTCTCTCCGGCCAGCAGCGAAATCCCTTTGTTGGTTGCCGTATAAAACTGAACCTCTCCGTGTTCAACCGTTACTTCCACCGAACTGCTGCCGGGAATGGCTTTAACTTTGAATGCCGTACCGATGTCTCGCACCATTACACCACTGGCTTCCACAATAAAAGGTTCGTTATCCTTGTGTTCCACCTCAAAAAACGCTTCGCCTTCGAGATGTACCTGGCGGATCTTATTTTTCCCGTAAGTGTATTTGATCTTTGAATTTTGACTCACCACAATCGTGCTGCCATCGGGAAGCGATTGTTTTATTTCTTTGTCGGTGGCTGCCACAAGCATTGTTTCACCACCAGCAGGTTTAAGAAACCACACCAGCACAAAAGCAAAACACAGCAGTAAAAACAAAGCCGCAGCGGCTCTGAAAATCGTTTTATTGCGCTGCAGGCTGATCACCCTT
>CAZFCR010000555.1:0-2312 GCA_964517305.1 uncultured Akkermansia sp. | reverse complement strand
GTATGCCTCCGATGAAGCACAGTCTGTTGATAATTTCCTTCTAAGGAATTATTTTGTGGAGGGAAGAAGCGAGTGGAGTTCGGTCATTTTCGTATCCGATATTTTAGTCAGTGTTTCTTTAAGCCACTCATATGGATTCACATGATGGTATTTACACATCGCAAAAAAGGAATAAATCATGGCTGCTCGCTGCGCAGCTTTATGAGATCCAGCGAAGAGATAATTTTTTCTTCCAAGGGCCACCGGCCTAATCGCATTTTCAATAAGGTTATTGTCGATTTCAAGAAAGCCGTGCCTAGTGTATTCACAAAGTTTTTCCCACCTGCTGTACGCATAACTGATAGCCTTACCAATCACTGATGCTGGAGGAACTTGGTGAAGGTTTAACAGAAGCCAGGCCTTTAGCTCTTCAAGTATTGGTATTGATTTTTCTTGCCGCAAAGCATGGCGTTCTTCATAAGTGAAGCCGTTCTCCCGCGCGAAGCTCTCGACAATGTATAATTCCTGCATCTGCTCAAGAACATAATTACACCTTTCCTTATCATTTTCAATTGCTTCAATAAACTTTCTTCGAGCATGTGCCATGCAATTGAGTGTGACAATGCCATTTCTGTCAAAGTTTTCGTAAACACCATAGCCGTCGGTTTGCAAATAACCTTTATAACTTTTCAACACGTTCGCGGGCCCATCTCTGCCTCGTCCTTCACGATAATCAAAGAATATTTTTTTGTCATTAGGCGCGTGGTAAACCCAGTAGTACCCGCGGTGAGTTTTGTCTTTTTTGGTTTTATCAAGCACCGGGATAGGTGATTCATCCGCCTGAAGATACTGTGCAGTAAGGGTTTGTTCTTTCAACAAATCGTAAAGCGGGTTTAGCAACTGACAGCTTTGACTGATCCAGTCGCCAATAGTTGACTCACTTAGTTCAACCCCCATTCTTTGGTAGCGTCTTACCTGGCGATAGATGGGTAGGTGATCAACATATTTGTCTGTTAAAACTGTTGCAAGAAGACCAGGACCAGGAATACCTTTGTCAATTGGACGTGAAGGTAAATCTGCGATCAAAATCCCCTCGCCGTTAGGCTTGGCGTATTTCGGACGAACATACTTCCTCACGAAAAACACTGCTGGCGTTACCTCTAGTTCTTCAGTGACTTCTTCTCCAATCTTTACGCAGCCAGTAATGTCCTGCGCAGGCTGGATTGTCACTTCTTCTCTTGGAAGATCTTTGGGAAACTCCATTCTTCCGCCGCGAATGACAATTTGTTTTTTTGATGCTTTGCGGGTATAAGCGATTGTTTGTTTTTTTGTTTCTTGACCTTGCGCATCTGTAGGAAGATCGAGATCTAAAACAACTTGCTCCGGATTTTGGACAGGAACAAACTTTTCACGCTTGCTCCCGTGAACTAGTTTTTGGTATTGTTCGAGCTGGTGCTTTAGGTATTCAAGCTCGAGTTCTTTTTTCTGGATAAGATCATTTTTCTCCCTAACCTCTTTAACAAGATCTTCTTTACTTAAGTTTTCAAGAGTTTCTTCCACGATATAAAGATACCTCTGAAAGCACTGATTTTATTGATATTTTGCAAGTATTTTTACACAGAAATTTGTTCATACCGTTTGTGTTTTTTAATTGACGAAAGTTTTATTCCTTCCATGATGAGCATAAGCTGTTGAGAACTGATCTTGAAACATGATTCATTTTTGTTTTCCGGTAATTCAAATCTTCCTTTCTCCAGTCGTTTGTAATAAATCGCAAAACCATCATTCTGCCACTGCAACAGCTTAATTTTATTTCTAGTTCGACTAAGAAAAATAAAAACATCACCGCTTAGTGGATTCATTTTAAATTCACTTCTCACAAGTCCAGATAAGCTATCAAAACCTTTCCGCATGTCAGCAAGATCACTATAAATGAAGTAACGCTGTGAAGAGGAAAGGCTCAGCATTTGAGGAGCATTTGTAAAAATTCGGCTTCAACGGCTTGGTGTAAAACTATTTTTCTCTGGTTGCTCAAATACAACTCGGCGAAAAGACCAGCAGCAGAAGTTGGAATCTGGATAGGTATAAACCTCTTCTCAATAGGTTTTTTACCAGGTCCCCGACTGAACCAGCCGATAAAAGTCATGTAATTGATATTCTTCGATTCTGCAAATTTTTTTTTGCTGAGACCACTGTTCTCCCACTCTTGCATGAGCGAGGCGATTTCTTCTCTCGAACGAGCCGGATGCGCTTTCTTTTGATTCATTGCTTTTAAACAACAAATCTCAGAGATTTAGATAATCAAATCAAGATGTACTTGACCGGAGGGATAC
>CAZFCR010000554.1:0-2314 GCA_964517305.1 uncultured Akkermansia sp. | reverse complement strand
AGGCGCAAAAAAACCTTTCTGTTTAAATATGTAATATAGCGTACCATTACTTTGAAAAGAGGAAATGTAGTGTTTTGATATATTCTGCCCAGAAAGAGAAAGAGAAAACGATAAAAGGAAACAAGATACAAAAAAAAAGGGACGAGTAAATATACTCGTCCCTTTAGTACCTTTCGGACTATTCTCCATAAACATAAACCTTGTACTTGGCAAAAATACCAAGAACAGCAGTACTCTCTTCATCTACATGATGAATCTTAGTAATTCCACCTGACTTAGCGGCGGCGTCGATACTCGCATCGCCAAAGGCAAACCAACCTAGAATTGATGTAGCGCTCGAAGTACCTACTTTAGTTGAAGCTGTGTGACTGGTGGCTGTAACTGGGGCTTTAACTCCAACGTAAACAAAGCCGGAAAGTGGACTTTTGACCATAGCGCAACTGCTTAACATAAGTGTAGCTACTAAACAAATCGAAAACATTTTCATTGATTTCATTCTTGTATTTTTAATGGGGTTTATATAGAACAAATATAAAAATATAAACTAATTAAACTATGCTAATCATTAATCAAAAATATATTTAACTAATGTTTGTCGACCTATTATTTATTTCGCGTAACCTGTTGCCCGTACTTCCCTGATCACGGTTACTTTAACCTGACCCGGATACGTCATTTCAGTTTGGATCCTTTGAGAAATTTCGAAAGCAAGTTGTTCTGCTCTGGCATCGGTCACTTTGTCGCTCGATACAATTACACGTACTTCACGACCAGCCTGGATGGCATAGGTTTTTTCAACACCCTCGTAGCTGAGCGCCAGCGCTTCAAGATCTTTCAGACGCTTCATGTATTGCTCCGCGATCTCACGACGTGCACCTGGTCTTGCGCCACTGATGGCGTCGCACACCTGAATGATCGGGGAATACAGCGTGGTCATTTCTATTTCATCGTGGTGGGCGCCAATGGCATTCACCACTTCTGGTTTTTCCTTAAACTTCTCAGCGAGTTTCATGCCCAGCAAAGCGTGTGGTAATTCCGGCTCATCGTCAGGCACTTTTCCTATATCGTGTAAAAGTCCTGCGCGTTTGGCCACCTTTGGATTCAGACCCATTTCGCTGGCCATAATGCCACAAAGATTGGCCACCTCTCTGCTGTGTTGTAACAGATTCTGACCATAAGAAGAACGGTATTTCATACGACCCACCATCCTGATCAGTTCCGGATGAAGTCCGTGAATGCCGAGATCAATACAGGTGCGTTTACCTGTTTCAATGATCTCTTCTTCAAGCATTTTTTTGGTTTTTTCAACAACTTCTTCAATGCGCGCGGGGTGGATCCTGCCGTCTGTAACAAGCTGGTGCAAAGCAAGCCTGCAGATCTCGCGGCGGATCGAATCAAAACAGCTCAGGGTAATGGCATCCGGCGTATCGTCAACAATGATCTCAACACCGGTAGCAGCTTCCAGAGCACGGATGTTACGTCCCTCACGGCCAATGATACGGCCTTTGGTTTCGTCGCCTTCAATGTGAAATACCGAAATAGAGTTTTCGATAGCGGTTTCAGTTGCTACGCGCTGAATGGTTTGCAGTACAATTTTTTTGGCTTCTTTATTGGCGGTCAGTTTTGCCTCCTCCATGATGTCCTTCACGTACACCATCGACTGAGTTTTTGCCTCGGCCTTGATCGACTCAACCAACTGCGTTTTGGCATCTTCCGCTTTCAGTCCGCTAATTTTCTCAAGCATCTCTACCTGTTTGCGGTGACCCTTTTCAACTTCCTCCAGGCGGTTTTTGTAAAGTTCTGTCTGCTGGTTGGCCTGGTTTCTGGCACTTTCAAGTTCTTTATCCTTGCGGTTGATTTCTTCCAGTTTTTTATTCAGTTCAGATTCTTTCTGTTTGATCTTGTTTTCGATCTGCTGAATGTGAGCGTTTTTTTCCTGAACACTTTTATCGTGCTCGGTTTTCAGCTGCAGAAATTTTTCTTTTGCCTGAAGAATTTTTTCCTGTTTAATGGCTTCTGATTTTACCTCCGCTTCTTTAACCAGATTTTCTTTTTCTTTTGTGGCGCTGGCATTTAATTTGCTGCCCGCTATCAGGAAACCTGCCACCACACCCACTATCAACGCCGCGGCTATAAATATGATCGTTAAAATATCCATCTTTTCATCTTGTATTATTAGTTAATAAAAATGGCATTGAAACTTATTTAGGCTATACTAAATCTTGGGAAACTGCTAATAAATTAATTGATTCGTTAAATAAAGAACATTATAATAACGGTGAATTTCCAGAAGCTATAATTGTTTTTAAAGAAT
>CAZFCR010000553.1:0-2315 GCA_964517305.1 uncultured Akkermansia sp. | reverse complement strand
CAAGAGCTGCTGCGCCTTCGAGGCCTACTGCCGGCACTACACGGCGGACGTGCGTTCACAGGCAGCAGAACATGGCTTGCCACTGGTGGTCTCGATCCATAGCCGTTTATGCCATTTCCGTTGGGGTCATTGGCATTTCCATTGTAACAATAGGCAAATCCATTTACTGTGTCGCATCCGATGTAATCGTCAGTGTAGTTGCCAAGGTCGATATCAGACCAGTCGCTGATGTATACATCGTGATAGTTTGTATTGCTCCTGTTAAAAATGGTATAATGATAAAAGGTGGTGTAATTGATCACCTGCATTGAATCGTGTATCGCTGGTTCTGAATAGGCGTAAGAGCGTTCATGAATTTCAACACCCATTGGTGCCGCCTGTGTTTCTGAATGAATGCCGTTTTGATCGTTAAATATGGATAGGATTTGCTGATGTCCTTTAATAAGCGGATAATCTCCTCCAAAGGCCGGATCATAAATGCCGTTGTTGTTGGCATCAAAAAAAGGTGACAGGTTTTTCTGAAAATTGGCTGCGCCGCGGGCGGGGTAAACGAGCATATCGGGAGGGATGGTGTAGGTGTTTGCGGTGACGGAACCATTGTTGTACGCTGTCACAAAATCGTTTACATCGTTACAGTCTATTTTCCATAAACGATCATAAATTGCGGTGGCTGTGTTATTAAACACGGCGATGTTGGCTGTATCGAGCGGCCCGGGCCATACATCTGTTCCCATTTGTTTGTAGGTGTTTGCAGAAAGATGAAGTTGGTTACCGGCGTCTAAACCACCGATCCAGATGCTGTTGGCAAACATCGCGTGTCTGCCGGAGCCGGCAGGAACCTCGTAACCTGGATTTCCAGCGCCATTGACTGCCCAGAATTTATCGTTCACGGTGTGGATCAATGCCTTTACATTGTTTTTGTCGAGGTAACGCATGTTGGCAGGCATGTTTTGTGCTGGCAAACTACTGAAAGAGATGGCGAGCAGGAGGGGTAGATACTTTTTCATGGGTCTCGGTTTTGGTTTAATATAAATGTATCTCTCCGACAACCGAATAGATAATACAAAGTGATGGATACCTGCTATGATCTCTTAAGTGGTGCTCCTGCAGGGACAAATGGTCTTAAGCGCAGACTGATTAAATTCCGGATTGCGAATCGATTGTTTGAAACCGACTGTAACCTGTCAGGCTTCCCGCAAAATCTTTTCCATCTTTTTTCCTTTCGCCAGTTCATCCACCAGCTTGTCAAGATACCGCACCTGCTGCGTCAGCGGATTTGTGATTTCTTCAACCCTGTAGCCGCAGATGAGACCGGTGATGAGTCTGGCATTGGGATTTATTTTTGCTTTCTGAAAAAATGTTTCAAAAGTTGCTTTGTCCTGGATAAGTTTTTCAAGTTGTTTTGAATTGAAACCGGTCAGCCACTCAATCACTTCGTGCAGTTCTTGTTTTGTTCTTCCTTTTTTCTCAACCTTTGTAACGTAAAGCGGGTATACCGATGCAAATGTCATCTTCGCTATTCGGTCGTCGTGGTGCGATGTATCCATTTTTTAAGAATAAATTTGTTGATCAGACTTATTTTAATCTTTCGAATCTTCCTTTTTTCTTCACCAGATTTTTATAATCCCACTGAATGTCTCTCGACTTTTTTAACCAGCGTTGTAAATGATCTGTTTTGATTTCAGAAACGTTATTGTAAAAAACAGAGGCATCTTTGAATTTTTCGCCCCTTACATTTAAAGCATCCTCATCAAAATCCGCGCCGCTCCAGAACATGAGCCTTATGCCGGCTTTCTGTTTACTGTAGCCAACAATAGGATTTCCGTCTAAAAACCACACAGGATGTGCGTGCCAGACCTTGTTCTCCGCCCCGGTCAACTCTTTGTCGATGATCGCGGCAAGCTGATCACATATTTTTTTATCCTCAGGTGTTTGTTGTGCGTTGTAGGTTTCAGTGTCTTTGTTCATTTTGGTTTTTATTTTGAGTGAGTGTTATTTTTCAATGGTACATCGTTCCTGTATTCCACAGAGTCTCTGAGTGATCCGTCTGCGGAATAGAATTTCCAGTAACCCTGGCGCTGATTAAAACAGTATAGGCCTTCTTCTGTTTTAATCCGCGAAAGGTCTGCCAGGTTTGTTGAAGTGGAGTCTTTACCGGACGAAGGGGTTTTGCGGTTAAAGGCATAGTTGACCCAGCGACCGTGTTTTATTTTGTCTTTGCCGTATATCTTGTTGATGGTATCGTGTTTACCTGCTACATCAATGTCGTAGGAAGAAAGACAACACATGTTTAAAGTGTCGCAGGTGTTGGTGGA
>CAZFCR010000552.1:0-2318 GCA_964517305.1 uncultured Akkermansia sp. | reverse complement strand
GCACGTTGAGCATGGTAGCAATGGTGCGCGCCAGCAATGTTTTACCCGTTCCGGTTTCACCCACAAGAATCAGGTTGGATTTATCGATCTCGATCTCCTCCTTATTGTTTTTTGCCACATGGGCAATTCTTTTAAAATGATTGTATACAGCAACGCTCAGTACTTTTTTAGCATCGTCCTGACCTATTACATATTCATCCAGTCTGGTTTTAATGGCATGTGGTTTCAGCAGATTCAGCGCGTGTTGCACCTGTTGTTTCTGCTCGCCCACACTTTCCTCTTTAATGATGCCGTATGCCTGGGTCACACAGTTATCACAAACGTGACCGTTGATCCCGGCGATCAGTATCCTCGATTCTTTTTTATCTCTTCCACACAGGGAGCAGCGTATGATTGTATCTTTTGCCATTTTTTTGCTGTATCAAATATAAAAATAATAGCCCGTTTTTTAGGTCCAAAAAGCCTTAAATTACATAAAACCCAGTTCCAGCTGGGCCACCTCGCTCATCATCTCCTTTTCCCAGGGCGGTTCAAAGGTGAGTTTCAGTTCCGCGCTTTTGATGTCTTTCAGCAGTTTCAGCTTGTTTTCCACCTCGGCGGGCAGGCTTTCCGCCACAGGGCAGTTCGGCGAAGTGAGTGTCATCACAATTTTAAGGTTGTTCTCATCGTCGAGGTGCAATTCGTAAATGAGACCAAGTTCCCAGATATCGACAGGGATCTCAGGGTCAAAACAGGTCTTGATCTCTTCGATCACCCGCTGCATGAGCTCTGTATTTTTGGTAATTATAATTGCTGCCATACTGCTGTTCGGTTCAAAGTCCTTTACTTGTATCAGTTCTTCCAGTTTCAATTTTTTAAGATTTGATCTGTTTTAACGCTTCCATTTTCATTCGTTTGATCATGCTCACCAGACCGTTCGCCCGGGTAGGGCTCAGATGTTCTGTTAAACCGATCCGGTTGACAAATGAAAGTTCCGCTTTCACGATGTCTTCGGGTGCCTGACCACTCAAAACCCTTATCATTAATGCCACCATGCCTTTGGTAATGATGGCGTCACTGTCTGCAGTAAAAACCATCTTCCCGTCCTTTTGTTCAGCGTTCAGCCAAACACGGCTCTGGCAGCCCTGGATGATCCGGTCTTCAGTTTTTAAGTCCGGATGGATCAACGGCAATGATTTTCCCAGTTCAATCAGGTGCTCGTATTTGCCTTCCCAATCTTCGCCGAAGATCTCAAACTCTTCAATGATCTCTTGTTCTGTTTCAGCTATTGTCATCGCTTCATCCGAGCATGCGGATCACCTTTTTTAGTTTGTCAATAAAATAATCAATCTCTTCTATTGTGTTGTAAACAGCAAAAGATATACGAACAGTGCCCTGTATATTCAGACACTGCATCAGCGGCTGCGTGCAATGGTGCCCGGTACGTACTGCAATTCCAAATTTGTCAAGCAAAGTCCCAACATCAAAAGGATGATGCCCCTTTACGTTAAAAGAGATAACACCTGCTTTGGTTTCATTTTTGCCGTATTGTTCTATTTCAGGTAATTCCGACAGTTTTTGCTGCGCATACTGCACCAGCTGGTGCTCGTGAGCAAAGATCTCATCCATACCAACACCGTTCATAAACCGGATGGCCTCCGCAAAACCAATGGCACCGGCAATATCCGGTGTACCGGGTTCAAAACGTAACGCTCCTTCGGCGTATTCTGTCTTGTCAAAGCTCACGGTTTTTATAGTGCCACCGCCCGTGCGGGCCTGTGGCAGTTCGGTCAGCCATTTCTCTGAAAGATACAACATGCCCATACCAGCGGGACCATACATTTTATGGGCACTGCAGGCAAAAAAATCAACATCAAGCGCCGAAAGATCCACCGGCATGTGCGGGGCAGACTGAGCGCCATCAACCAAAACAGGAATAGACCTGCTTTTTGCGGCACTTATTATTTTCTGAAGATCGGTGATCAGTCCAAGCGTGTTGGAAACGTGCGGCACCGCGATCAGTTTTACCTTGTCATTGAGTAATTTTTCAAACGCTGCGTAGTCCAGACTTTGATCGGCAAGCAGAGGAATGACTTTTAATTTACCGCCATTCTCCTGCGCCCAAAGCTGCCATGCAAGAATATTTGAATGGTGATCGTAAGAAGAAACAATGATCTCGTCGCCCGCGCGCAGGTGTTTTTTAGCAAGGCCCTGAGCCACCATGTTAATAGCGTCGGTAGTGCCCGGCGTAAACACAATCTGCTGTTCGTTACCGACATTAAAATGTGCGGCGAGGGTTTTGCGTGCGGCCTCGTACAGTTCTGTTGCTTTCCTGCTGA
>CAZFCR010000551.1:0-2329 GCA_964517305.1 uncultured Akkermansia sp. | reverse complement strand
TGTCGTTCATCATCAGCAGACTGTCCGGAAGCTTTTCGTAGTTGAGCGAGTTGGTGTACTGACCAAATCCACCGCGCAGTGCTACTATTAATCTGCATTTTGCAGGTACACCTCCCTTAATGTAGCGGGTGGTGCGCGTATTGCCGGAGGTGGACTGGCTCAGGATAATAGGAACATTCTTTGTCTTCACACGGTTTACAAAAACAAAACCAATTCCGCCTTCCATATTGAAGTAGTTGCGGGTATTATCGTTTGATTTACGGTAAAGATTGGTTCCAAATCCGGTCCGTACATCAAAATTCGCCAGCAACCGTTTGCCCATCATGTGTTCGGCGCGTGCGCCCCAGCCAAAAGCATAACCGTTATGACCATTGATGTCAACAAAAATCGGATCGATGGCAGCTGAAAAGTTCTTAATGTCGAACGGATCGTCTTTAACATACTTATAGCTGAGATCCTGGGCCGTTAAAAATGGAACAGACAAAATCGAACAAGCAAGCAGGGAAAATATTTTTCTTTTCATGGTAATTAAGATTTTGGATTAAAAGAATTTGGTGAGTCCTAAACGGATAACAAACGACCTGACTTTTGCGCCGGTTTCAGCTGCAGTTCCACCGCCTGCGGCTTCCGGGAGGTAAGTAAGTCTTTTTGTATAAAGGCAGGGCATTACAGAGATGCCGTATTTCTGATAAAAAGAGTAGGCGAGTGTGCCTTCGAAATACATGCCTCCTCCCTTGGTCACAAAGTTTTTCTTTCTGTAAAGTTCGTAGCCCACTTTTCCAACCACCCTGAATTTTCCGAACTTTTTATAAGCGAGGATACCCAAACCGTAGTTGAGATAACTTCTTTGTTTGAGTGGCCGGGTCAATGAATCTACGTTGGAGGTCATCAAACCGAGGTTACCATTAATACCAAACCGGAAATTGTCTCCTGAACCGAACATGTAACCTACGCGCCCCGCAGCAAGTGCACCTTCTGCTTTTGAGATCTTGATTCTGTCGTCATTGGCCTTATTGGTTTGAGTGGCGCCGTAATACAATGCGCTGAAATCAAGGTTCGTGTACCAGCGGCTGGTGATTCTGTCAATCATTAGAATAGGTAGGGCAGCACCGTAGCGGTATTTGGTGAACCGGGCATTGTTCTCGGCTTTTACGCTCACAAATCCAAACTGAACGCCTGGAAAATACTGGCAGTTCATGCCCACATCCTGAGCCTGAACGGCAAGGCTGCCAAGGGCAAAAAGAAAAGAAGTAATTGTTTTTTTCATCGGTTATTGGTTATAGTTTAGTTTTTTAAGATGGTGAATTCTACGCGGCGGTTCATCTGACGACCTTCTTCGGTTTCGTTGCCCGATAAAGGTTTTCCTTCGCCATAGCCTTTGCTTTGAATTCTTTCTCCGTTAATTCCAAGCGAAACAAGGTATTCCGTTACCGCCGCAGCGCGTTCCTGTGATAATTTGAGATTGGCTTCGTCAGAACCCACATTATCGGTATGACCTGATAACTCGATCTGCATTTTGCCGTTCTGTGTCATGATGCCGGCGAGGCGGTCAAGTTCAGGATAAGACTCGGGCCTGAGTATGGCCTTATTCACATCAAAAAAGATGTTGTTGAGACGGATGGTTGTTCCCACTTCCAGCGGAACGAGGTAGAGGTCACGCGTTATTTCTTTGTATTCCGCTACGGTTGAAAGATCAAGATTATCGGAAACGGAAATAAATTTTTCAGCGTAGGCCATAAAACCGAAGTTCTTTCCATAAGGCAGAACAATTTTGTATTCTCCGGTGAGCGGATTCGACTGAGCTACTCCAACGTTTTTTCCATCGGCCAGGTTTTCGTATTCGATGCTCGATGCCAGTGGCTCTTTGGTTTTTGCGTTGTATACTTTTCCACTAATGAGTACTACCGGATTAGGACGCATTTCCGTTACGAGTTTGATCTTGACAATGTCGCTGCCTCCATGACTATTATTGTTTGAGGTCATATAGGCGTCTTCGCCGCGCGCGTCGAGGGTGTAATATGCTTCCCAGGCGCTCGTGTTAATACTGCTGCCCAGATTAACCGGTGTTGACCAGTTTTGCCAGGTATCATCCAGCCGGCGTGTCATCCAGATATCCTGGTCACCAAAACCTCCCGGCTGGTCGGAGGAATAGTACAGGGTAATGCCATCGGCTGCCATAAAAGGCGCGAACTCATTGTAATCCCACAGACTTAAAGGTTTTATTTTTTCCGGTTCTGTCCAGGTATTGTTGTTCAGCGCCTTCCCTACAAATTTTGTAAAATCTTTGATGGATTTAGGTTTCTGCCATTTATCTTTGAGTGTAAGATGG
>CAZFCR010000550.1:0-2330 GCA_964517305.1 uncultured Akkermansia sp. | reverse complement strand
AATCCCCACGTGAGTGTAAAGGCAACCAATACCAATGTGTTTAACGATGCCTGCATCAGGTGTCATTCAGATTCTGAAAAAAAGATGAACGTGAACGTGACAGCGGCCCACACGGGTATTAAAAACTGGAACAACTGTGTGAGTTGTCACATGCCGCTTTCAGGGGCGAGCGACATCCCGCATGTGAGTGTGCACGATCATTTTATAAGGAAACCCGTTGCGAAGAAAGAACTGGCTAAGATCAAACAATTTCTTGGTTTGTATGCTGTAAACGAAAAGCAGCCCGATGCGCTCACACGTGCCCAGGCTTATATTAATCAGTACGAGAAGTTTGAGCAGGAACCATTTTACCTCGACTCAGCGCTTTTAATTTTAAATAACCAGAAAACAGATGCGAAGAATTTTCATGCGCTGGTTCAGATTTATTTTATTAAACGCAGTTACGGTCAGATCATCAGTCTTGTAAATGCGCAGGGCGGAAAAAAAGTACTGGAAACGCTGATCAGAACAAAATCGTACGACAACCGGGATGCCTGGACCGCTTACAGGGTTGCCGAAGCATTTTATGCGGTGAATGAATTGCAAAAAAGCAAAGACTGGTTCAGTAGAGCGGTTGCGCTGGCGCCCTTTAATCTTGACTTCAGAAACAAATACGGATCGGTATTGGTGGCTTTGAATGAACCTGATGCAGCTGAACGGGAGTTTGTTTTTGTGATGAAAGAAAATCCGAAATATGTTGCAGCTTACACGAATCTGGGATATCTTACCATGGCGCGCGGTTTCCCTGCAGAAGCTCTCCGACTTTACCAGATCGGTTTAAAACTTGATCCCGATAACGAATCTCTTTTATTAAATTTGGCAGCTTATTATCTTCAGATGCGCAACAATCAATCTGCGGCTGAAGTGCTGAAAAAAATTATCAAAATCAACCCCGGCAACGTTGCCGCAAAAAACGCGCTGCAGGGCCTGACAACTTAAAATGGCGAAAAAGAGAAAAAACAGTTTTGTACTTAGCGTTCTTGTGCTGATGTGTCTTGTAGCAGCGGGGTACACCATCTACCAGAAATTTTTTGTAGCGGTAAAGATCAAGGACAAAAGCTACACCTACCTGTACATTGAACAGGGCGACACTTTTGAGGATGTGATTGAAAAAGCCAGTGCGGATATTGTGCCTGATAAAAAAGAAGCATTTGCCTGGCTCGCAAAAAAAATGGAGCTGGATAACAATATTCATCCGGGAAAATACCGTATCAACAATGGGATGAACATGCGGCAGGTAATCAACCTTTTAAAATACAACAAACAGGAAAAAGTAAAACTCACCTTTAATTCTCAGATCCGTGATTTAGACGAATTTGTAAAATACGTCGACGAAAAACTCGCAATGGAGAGCGATGATCTTGAAGATTTTCTGAGTGATGATAAAAAACTCGCTGATCATTTCGGACTTGATCCCGACAACAGTTTTGCCATGCTGGTGCCGGGTAAATACGAAGTCAGCTGGGCCATTACAGCCGATACTTTGTTTGAGATCCTGCGCAGCAGGTACCGCAGGGTGTGGAGCGAAAACAGGATAAACAAAGCAAAAAGCATCGGTTTTTCGGTTCCTGAAGTTATAACACTTGCATCCATTGTTCAGAGCGAAAGTTCGATAGAGAGTGAACAGCGAAAAATTGCCGGCGTATACATCAACCGGCTGCGCCGCAACATGCCCCTGCAGGCAGATCCAACGTTAAAATTTGCCAACAAACGATACGCTGATAAAAGGGTTTATGATAAAGACAAAGAAATCAATTCTCCTTACAATACTTACAGGTTCAAGGGTCTCCCGCCGGGACCCATTTGCCTTGTAAATACCGGAGCGATTGATGCGACGCTGAATTATCAGAAACACAATTATCTTTTTTTCTGCGCCAAACCCCAGCTCAATGGTTATTCAGACTTTTCGGTGACCTACGAAGAGCACCGCCGTTATGCCAATGCTTATCAAAAAGCCATGGATAAACTTGGGGTGAGTAGGTAATTAATTTGTAATTTTGAAATTCCCGCTGTAAAGTGCACATTTGACCGACCTATGGAAAACAACATCGCAGAGAAACTCAGATTACTTGAAGATAAATACGCCCAGATGGGCCAGGACCTTCACAGTTATCTCGAAGGATTATTATTATCAAATTATCTTACCTATTGGGATTATACGCAGGTTGAAACACTGCTGACCTTACAGAATCCCAAGACCGATTATCCTGATGAAGTGATCTTTATCATGTACCACCAGATCACCGAGCTTTATTTTAAACTCTCGATGCACGAGATGGAGCAGATTGGTT
>CAZFCR010000549.1:0-2348 GCA_964517305.1 uncultured Akkermansia sp. | reverse complement strand
CCTGGATGTACTTGTTCTGAATGCATTGAGGCGCGAACCCCATATTTCGCATTTTACTTTCGAAGAAGCCATTGCGCTGGTTAAAGAACTGAATCCTAAAAAGGCGTATTTCACTCATATTTCTCATCAGCTGGGCCTTCATGCCGAAGTCAGCAAAGAACTTCCCGAAAATATTGAACTGGGTTTCGACGGACTACAGCTCGTCATTTAAGCGTTTGTGGGCAGAGGCCCGGCCCGACCGCATCTTTCTGTGCCGCGAATTTCCATTATATTTGACGCTGTTAAAAGCCCGTTTCACATGATCACCAATTTTAAAAATTATAAAACGTATTTTTTTGCGCTTAGCTTTTCATTGATGTCTTTTTATGAAGTGGCGGCGCAACAGGTAGCCGTTACTGAAAATGGTGAAGAGGTGATTTTGTATGAAGACGGCACCTGGAAATACAAAGACACCAAAAGTTCATGGACCACCAGTCTGGATACCGTGATCCGGACCAAACCGGCCAAATCCGCGTTTCTTGTAAAAGGCTCCCGATTTCCTTATGGGGTGTGGGTGAACGCCAAAGAATGGAAATTCAAAAAAACCGAAACAGGCAATGAATCACCTTCAGAGCTTAGTTTTCAGCTGATCGGCGAAGAGGCGCACGCCCTGATCATTGCAGAACGACTCCATTTTTCTTTAAATGAATTGCGCGAAATTGCAGTAGCCAACGCCACCAAAGCGGCTCCGGATATTCAGGTGGTGCACGAAGACATCAGGAAAATAAACGGTGTTACGGTGCGCTGCCTTCAGATGAATGGAACTGTAAGGGGTTTAAAGATCACTTATCTGGGTTATTATTATTCAACAGAAAAGGGAACCGTTCAGTTCATCACCTTTACCGGGCAAAACCTTTTTAAAGAATACAAACAAAGAATGGAAGCGTTGCTGGATGGATTTGTTATTCTTGAATGATCTCAAAACAAAAATTAAATGTCAGAAGAACTGCAATTAACGGCGGCAACGAAAGCAGGTAAATACGAGGAACTGTTTCCTCAGCTTAAAGCGCTGCTTGAGCCTGAGCCAGACCTGATCGCCAACATGGCAAATGTTTGCGCAGCCCTCAAACAAACTTTCGGATTTTTCTGGGTGGGCTTTTACCTGGTAAAAAACAATGAACTGGTGCTCGGTCCTTTCCAGGGCCCGGTTGCATGTACACGCATTCAGAAAGGCCGCGGCGTTTGCGGAACGGCCTGGGAACGGGCCAGTACCATCCTGGTGCCCGATGTTGAACAGTTTCCGGGCCACATCGCCTGCAGCGCGGCAAGCAGAAGCGAGATCGTAGTGCCACTTTTTAACGGCAAAGGCGAAGTAAGCGCGGTGCTGGATGTAGACAGCGATCAGTTAAACGATTTTGACGAAACCGACAGCCTGGGTCTGCAACAGATCGCGGGGCTGTTGCGTTTTTAATAAGATACCTCATGAACCTTCAACTGGCTGCCCAAAGGGTAAAAGAACTTTCAGAAGAACTGGAACAACACAACTACCGTTATTACGTGCTTGATCAGCCTCTGATCAGCGATTTCGAATTCGATAAACTGCTTGAAGAACTGATCGCGCTTGAAAAACAGTATCCTGAATTGTTAAGCCCCACCTCGCCAAGTCAGCGTGTGGGCGGGCAGATCACCAAAGAGTTCCGTTCTGTAAAACACCGGTATCCCATGTTGTCGCTGTCAAACAGTTATAGCACCGAAGATATGGTGGATTTTGACAGGAAGGTGCAGGAAGGACTGGGATTTAAACCGGGCGATCTTTTTTCAGATGTACAGTACGTTTGTGAACTGAAGTTCGATGGTTTGTCAATAGGATTAACTTACAAAAACGGTGAACTCGTTCAGGCTGTGACAAGGGGGGATGGGGTTCAGGGAGACGATGTGACAACCAACGTTAAAACAATTGGTTCCATTCCTTTAAAATTAAAAGGCGATTATCCGGAAGAGTTTGAGATCCGTGGAGAGATCTTTTTACCGCGGAAGGCATTTGATCAGATCAACAGGGAACGCGAAGAATCAGGAGAACCGCCTCTGGCCAATCCCCGCAACGCGGCCAGCGGAACCATGAAGATGCAGGACAGCGCTGTTGTGGCCTCGCGCGGCCTGGATTGTTATCTCTATTATATTTTGGGCGAAAAAATTCCCTTCGCGGGACATTACGAAAGTCTGCAAGCCGCAAAAAGCTGGGGTTTTAAAGTGAACGAAGACGCGCGTCTGCTGAATAACATCGGTGAGGTGCTGGATTACATCGCGCACTGGGACAATTTATGCTTGATTTGCACAGCACGGAACACGGTTATCAAGAAGTGTATGTG
>CAZFCR010000548.1:1574-2354 GCA_964517305.1 uncultured Akkermansia sp. | reverse complement strand
GCCAGATGTGAGCGGTGAGAATTTTGAAAACTACATGAAAAAAAATGGTGTCCGGATTTCTGCATTTGGAAAGCAGACCATTCGTCTGGTTACGCATCTTGATCTGACTAACGACATGCTGGAAAAAACCATTTCAGTATTGCGGTCGGCCCGTTTTTAAGTGAAGTTCTGGTATTGGCAAACATCCTCAAGCATTGTAATGGAATTTTCTGTGAAAATTCCGGACCTTTGCACCCAAAGCCTTATATTTAATAGCAATTCTCACAAAAAGTGATCCCTAAGAATACCGTAGATAAAATTATTGATGCCGCACACGTTGAAGATGTGGTGGGTGAATTTATCACCTTAAAAAAGCGGGGAACTAATTTACTCGGACTTTGCCCTTTCCATGGTGAGAAAACCCCTTCGTTCACGGTCTCTCCGGTAAAAGGCATTTATAAATGTTTTGGTTGCGGTAAAGCCGGTAACTCGGTCAATTTTGTGATGGATCACCTCAAACTCAGTTACCCGGAAGCTTTAAAATGGCTGGCCAACAAATATGGCATCGAGGTAGTAGAACGCGAGATCACCCCTGCCGAAAAAGAACAGCAGACTGAGCGTGAAAGCATGCTGATTGTGATGCAATACGCGCAGCGTTATTTTACAGAGATCATGTTCAATAACGATGAAGGACGTTCGATAGGACTTGGATATTTTAAAGAACGCGAACTGAAGGACGAGATCATTGCCAAGTTTCAGCTGGGTTATAGTCTTGAAGAACGCAATGCATTTACCAATGCC
>CAZFCR010000548.1:1105-1564 GCA_964517305.1 uncultured Akkermansia sp. | reverse complement strand
GTTAAAGCCGGCTACCTTCCCAAATACCTCGCCAAAACAGGCATGAGTATTCTCAGCAACCGGTATGTGGAAGGGCAGGAGATCACGCAGAAAGATCTTTTTGATCGGTACGCGGGGCGTGTGATGTTTCCTATTCACGACGATGGCGGTCGTGTGGTTGCTTTTGGAGGTCGCACATTAAGCAAGGATAAAAAAACAGCCAAATACATCAACAGTCCGGAGACGGAGATTTATAATAAAAGTAAAATCCTGTACGGTTTGTGGATGGGCAAACGCAGTATCCAGGACAAAGACACCTGTTACCTGGTAGAAGGTTATATGGATGTGATTGCCATGCACCAGGCGGGTATTGAAAATGTGGTTGCTTCCAGCGGCACATCGTTAACCATCGATCAGATAAAATCCATTCACCGTTTTACGCGCAACATCGTGGTGTTGTACGATGGCGATGAGGCCGGT
>CAZFCR010000548.1:0-1095 GCA_964517305.1 uncultured Akkermansia sp. | reverse complement strand
CTTCTGCATGAGGAAGGCATGAATGTGCGATTGCTGTTTTTTCCTGACAACGATGATCCGGATTCGTTCAGCCGGAAAGTGAGCATCCAGGAATTTCACGATTACATCCGCGACAACACTACCGACTTTCTTTATTTTAAAGCAAGAAAGCTGAAAGAAGCAACCAAAAATGATCCCATCAAACGCGCAGGTGTGATCAAGGACATTGTGGAAAACATTGCCTTGATTCCTGATAACATCATTCGCAGCCTTTACGTCAAAGAATGTTCGGGCATTATGGAGATTGAGGAGTCTATTCTGCAGCTTGAGGTGAACAAGATCAGGCGTAAGGCTGCTGCAAAAGACAATAAGCAGGACCAATCGCGGTTTCAGGACAACCCGCCCGAGGAAATGCCGATAGAAGCCCTACTTGAACAGCAGGAGCCTCCGGTGGAAGACGGATTTAAATTTGATGCGGAGGAAAGAGAACTATTAAAACTGATCCTGAATTTCGGGAAGATGTATGTTTTAACCGATGCGGAGGACGACGACAGTAACAAACATGAGATAGAGATCACACTCGCTGAGTTTATCCTGATGGAATTGTGGCGCGATGAAATTGCGTTTGAAAATCCAATTCACCAAACGGTACTTGATGAGTACATCCATGAGTTATCGAATCACCGTTTGCCTGATCTGCATCACTTTCTGAATCATTCCAACCCGGTGATCAGCACTTTTGCAGTGAACAATGTGATCAACAACTATCAGCTGAGCCCTCACTGGGAGCGTTATGGCATCCTGATCCCAAAAGAAACAGCGGAAGCGAAAAAAAATTCTGAAAAAATTCTCTTCAGTCTGAAACAACGGATTTTGCAGTCGTTCAAAAAAGAAAAGGATGAAGCTTTGAGAACTGTTCCCGACGAAGAAAAAGAAAACATTTTGCGGGAGATCCTGCATCTGAATTTTTTAATTGGCCGTGTCAGCAAACTACTTGGCCGTATCGTGATCAGATAACAAACTTCTTGTTTGGAGAAGTATGAAATTCGTTGTAATAAGTTCCTGGCTCAGACTTGAATTTATGTAGAGCACGGTAGTTAAGCAACCTTAATCTTT
>CAZFCR010000547.1:0-2357 GCA_964517305.1 uncultured Akkermansia sp. | reverse complement strand
CGCGCTTGCTGGCACACCGGGCGGCCGTTTATAAAAGGTAAGTGAATAAAAAAAATATTCGCCTTCCTCTGGCATGTGGTTATGTGTGATGTTGGTTGATCCCTCGGCACCCATAATTATCAATACCGGAACCTGCTCCCTAAGAACGATTTCATGTTGTAGAACTTTTAACCACGCACCCAGATGAATAAAACCATAATAAGCAACTCCAGGAACGCCCCACTTGAGATTTCTGGGATAAGGTAAACCGGTGCCGAAACCCCTGCAATACCGTGAAAATTGCGAATAAGGTGCAAACGAATATCCGGGCCCATACCTGATATTAAGGTCTTCGAGTTCTTCGCGGCTCAGGTCCCAGGTATCTACGTTCGACTGACCCGAAGCAAGGTAAACATCGCCACACAATACATGATCGGCAATAAGTACAGGTGCCGCACCTTCTAATTGATAATAAAAACTGTATTCAAATAACCCCGCGCTTATTTCAACCGATGTTACAAAATGTCCTTTATCGAGCGGGATGATCTGATTAAAAATCTCCTGAACGTCGCCTCCAAAAGATTGCTGTTTTGCAAATATCCGGATAGTACTGCCTGAACTGCAATCGCCTTCAAAATGGACCAGGCCTTTGTTGTTGTCACCTCTGGGGTACAGCTGATCAAACTCAGGCCGCATCTTTCTCTCTATCGATCCGTCGCCGACTGTAAAAGTACGCCACGAAACAAGATCCTGCTGCGAATGAAGTACCGCAACACAAGTGTAAAAGATCAGAAAAAAAAGAAAACGCATGACCTATCAAAAATACAAAATTTGATGAAGCCGGCAGCAGACAGATGTTGCGCAAACCAGGTATTTCATAAGAATTTTTTAAAGTCTGGTTCCATCAGAAAACAGTAACTTTAAGCTGTGAAAAGAAAGATCATTATCGGCAGCAGGGGCAGTGAACTCGCCCTGTGGCAGGCCAACTATACAAAAGAACTGCTCGAAGACAAAGGGCATGAGGTAGAAATAAAAATTATCAGTACTGCGGGTGATCGCTCGCAGCAATGGGATACCAGTTTTGATAAACTTGACGGGAAGGGTTTTTTTACCAAAGAATTGGAAGAAGCTCTGCTTGACAGAAGCATCGACCTGGCTGTGCATTCACACAAGGATCTGCCCACCAATGGCCCCGATGGCTTACTGGTGGCCGGTGTTTCAAAGCGGGAAGATCCTTCAGAACTCCTGATTGTGAGGAAAGAAAGCGTAGACGAAGGAAAAAAATTTGAGTTCAAAAGTAATGCAGTAGTCGGTACTTCTTCGGCCCGGCGGAAATCACAACTTCTTGCCTTCAGACCAGATGCTGAAATAAAAGACCTGCGTGGAAATGTGCCTACGCGTGTGAACAAACTGAGAAAAGGAGACTATGATGCCATCATGCTCGCCGCTGCCGGTATCGAAAGGCTGGAGCTTGACCTGGAAGACCTTCATGTTGTAAAACTGGATCCCGAAGAATTTGTTCCCGCTCCTGCACAGGGCGTCCTGGCCTGGCAAACCCGGGAAGACGATGATGAACTGATGAACATCATTGACCAGATCAGCGACCTGGATGTGCTTGTGAAAATAAATATCGAGCGTCAGATCCTGAACATGTTTGATGGCGGCTGCCAGCTGCCGCTGGGTGTTTATTGTGATAATGAAGCTGATGACGAAGACCGTTTAAAATTTAAAGTCTGGGTCAGCATGGCGGAAGCCTGGGACAAACAGCCCAAACAGCTTTATTTTGAAACTCTCGATACAGATGGTTTCAGCGACCGCATCGTGGAACACATACACCGCGTTAAACCCTGCAAGGTTTTTATTACAAGGGATGCTAAAAAAGAAGATTATCTCGGCTCGGCCCTTACGCGTCTGGGATTTGAAATAGAAGGCAAAAGCCTCATTGAATTTAAGCAGATCAGGATCAAAGAACTTCCAAAAACCGACTGGATCTTTTTCAGCAGTAAACATGCCGTTCGTTATTTCTTCAGCCAGAACCCGAAACTCGAGAACGTTAAGTTTGGCTGTATCGGCACCTCCACCAGTGCAGAATTACGCGCGCATGGCCGTCGTGCCGATTTTATCGGACAGAGTACAGACACCAAGCTGGTTGGAAAACAATTCAGCAGCAAAGTAGGCAACTCAAAAGTGCTGTTCCCGATAGCCCGCGGCAGCATGCAAAGCATACAATGGCAAATGGTGAAACGCGACAACGTGGTTAACCTGGAAGTGTACGCGACTTTAAAACACAGCATCGAAATTTCGTCGGAAAATGAGATCCTTGTTTTTACAAGTCCGAGCAACGTGGAAGCCTATTTTGAAAAAAATAAAATATTGCC
>CAZFCR010000546.1:0-2357 GCA_964517305.1 uncultured Akkermansia sp. | reverse complement strand
GGGATCGGTTCAGGAGCCGCGCGCCGAATTTATTGGATCAGATATAAAAGCTTTAAGTGAACGTAAGAATATAGTTGTCATTGCAGATGAGGCACATCGTAGCCAATACGATTTTATAGATGGATTCGCAAAACATCTACGTGATGCCTTGCCTCATGCATCTTTTATTGGATTTACCGGAACACCCATTGAAAGCACTGACCGCAACACCCAAGCAGTTTTCGGTAACTATGTTGACATCTATGATATTCAACAGGCGGTAACAGATAGGGCAACAGTCCCCATTTTTTACGAAAGCCGTTTAGCAAAAGTTCATTTTGAGGAAAATGAGAAATTAAAGCTGGACGACCAGTTTGAAGAACTTACTGAAGGTGAAGAACTCAATAATCGCCAGCAGTTAAGGGCGAAATGGACAAGACTGGAAGCAATAGTAGGAAACCCGAATAGAATCAAGAAGATCGCAGAAGATCTTGTATTTCACTTCGAACAACGTAATTCAGTGCTCGATGGAAAAGCGTTGATCGTATGTATGAGCCGAAGGATCTGCGTTGAACTTTATGAAGCTATTATTAAAATAAGACCACATTGGCACTCCGATGAAGACGAGACTGGCACGATAAAAGTTGTTATGACTGGTTCTTCGAGCGATGCATTACACATGCAGCCGCATATTCGAAATAAATCAAGAAGAAAAGCCATAGGAGAACGCCTGAAAAACCCAACTGACAGTCTGAAGCTAGTTATTGTCAGGGACATGTGGCTTACTGGATTCGATGCTCCTTGCCTTCACACTCTCTATGTCGATAAGCCTATGCGCGGCCATAGCTTAATGCAGGCAATTGCAAGGGTAAACCGCGTTTTTACCGAAGGTAAAGATGGAGGATTAGTCGTAGATTATTTAGGCATAGCGCAGGAGTTAAAACATGCCCTGGCGGAATATACGGCCAGTGGGGGCGAAGGAAAACCAACTTTAGATCAGGAGTTGGCAGTAGCTAAAATGCTGGAATTATTTGAAGCGATCGAATACCAACTAAGGCATTTCGACTGGAAAAAGTTCTTCACTCTATCGCCAGAAGAGAAATTAAAATATATCCCCGTAATCGTAGATTATATCTTCAGTCAAGAAAATGGCGAGCAAAGTTTTACTGAGAATACAAAAAACCTACTAAAAGCGTTTGCTATTTCTGTACCACATGAAAAAGCGATGGCAATTCGCGATGATGTGGGCGGGGCAGCTCAATTGATGAGTAAGATCAAAGCTCGTCTCGTTAAGATCTCAGATAGAAACGAAGGCGGAAAGAGTGATGAGGAGATTGAAACAGCGATTAAACAGATTATTTCTGAAGCCATTACAGCTGAGAAAGTGATTGATGTGTTCGATGCCGCAGGCTTAAAAAAGCCGAGCATTGAAATTCTAGACGAAAGATTTTTGCAGGAGCTAAGAGATTTACCACAAAAAAACCTGGCTGTCGAATTATTAAAGAAACTCCTCAAAGACGAGATTAAAAAAAGAACCAAAATAAACTTAGTTGAGAGCAAACGCTTCTCGGAAATGCTGGAGGACGCAATTAAGCGATATCATAACGGGATGATCGACACGGTCGAATTCCTTGAAAAAGTTCTCATTCCTTTTGCTGAGCAAATTAAGGCAGCTGATAAACGCGGTGAAAAATTAGGACTGGATTACAGAGAATATGCGTTTTACACAGCTTTAGAAGTTAATAATAGTGCTGTTTCTGTTTTAGGAGACGAAACACTTAAACATATAGCAACAGAATTATTGAAATCTGTACGAAACAGCGCAACTATTGATTGGACGATAAAGGAAACAGTTCAGGCTGATTTGCGAAGGAACATTCGGCGGATTTTAAGAAAATTCGGTTATCCACCAGATTTACAGGAGAAGGCAGTGGAAACGGTGATAACTCAAGCGAAGATGTTGGCGGATGAACTGACCAATGTGCGAAAAGAAATGAATTAGGATTTTAAAACAATTACCCATAGAAATTAAAGCAAATATTCCCGGAACGAATAGATACAACCGTGATTTACGGTTTAAAATTCTTTCAAAGGTTCAAGATGCCATTTTAATTCTTGAAAAATACAATCTTGTAGAGGACCGCGAAACAAAGAAATCCTTTAAAAAGCATCTTAAAAAAGTAATTACAATAGAATCAAAATTTGATAAGTTATCGAACTTCCTCCAATTTACATTTCTCGTACCTGTAGGCTACCTAATTCAATTAGTATTCCCGTTTTTTGCTCACAAATGGTTTCCTTTTATCAATTATGAAGGTTACAATTTTGCTTTGATGTTTATTAGCTTTCTTTTTTGTTTCGCTATATTTCTAATTTTG
>CAZFCR010000545.1:0-2367 GCA_964517305.1 uncultured Akkermansia sp. | reverse complement strand
CATTAAAGTGAATCGTAGTATGATCCGAAAACGGATTAGGTGAAACTTTGAGTAAATCTGAATCTGCAACTGATTCAATACCAACAGCGATATTACAGGTCGGTCCAACCGATGGAAACCAGGCCGTATCATTTAAACTGAAGCAGTCGAGCGAAAAATTGCAATCCATAGTTGGACCCAGATACTCAACCAGACCATGAGAATGACCTATACCTTCGATCAAATAGCTTAAGTCATTTAAAGAAAAGCGATGGCGGTAGCCATATGGTGTAAAAATACTGTCAATGGCGACTACTTTGAGATTACCCAGCGTATCATAATTAAAGGACGAAGGAAGCTTGTCCCCAACAACAAGGTTAAAATCATATAAGAGATGTTCGTTCGCATCAAGAGGCCTGCGCAGAAATACTTTTTTATTCAGGGATCGAAGAAAGTACGAAGCATCAACATCAACGGAGTGGTAAGATCCTGAACAATTGGCAGGGTAACCGGATCCTCCTGTATAACCATACCCGAAGGATCCCTGTTTCTTTTCATAAACTTTTTTATAAGTGAATCCGTTCAACGATGTATCCCCCTTTGTATAATAGTAAGTAAACTCAGTCTTTATACAATTGACCGACACGCCACAAACACTGCGCACTGTCCATACGGGATCGTTCAAAAAATAGGTGTTCATTTGTGAAAAGCCAACACCGGGGGCAGACAAGAACAAAAGAGTTATTAAAAACGTTTTCAAATTCGGGTGTATTGATTAAAGCTAATATAGTAATATTTGATACAAGTCTGCTGAAAATAAAAGTCATATTTTTTGCCGGTCATAATTGATAACTGCTATCAACGGGTCCTGTTAAATACGCAGGCGTATCGCCTTTGTTTTGCTTACATTTATAGTACCGATACCACAACATGAAAAAACTTTTAATCATTTTTATTTTATGCGTCGCCCATGTAAAGTCGCAGGACACCATTTTTCAGGACAATGGCAAACCTGCAGAGATCGTAAGGCTCAACAGCTTTGGTGAGCGAACCGGGGAATGGAAAAGTTTTTATGAAAGCGGCCAGGTATGGGTACTCTCTAATTTTATAAATGGTCATTTGACCGGTCCTACCAAGACGTTTCATGAAAACGGCAAATTACAGTCGCTCGAGAATTATAAAAACGACAAAAGAACCGGCCCCTGTAAATATTATTACGAAAACGGGAAACTCTCAGAGACCGGAGCGTATCAAGATGATGAAAGAATCGGCCCCTGGAAAGAATATTTTGACAAAGGGCAGCTGAAGAGTGAAGGAACATATAAAAACGGCCAGCCCATCGGAATACATAAAAGATTTTACGATAACGGAAAACCCGAGGAGATTGCAAGATACAACGAGTATGGTCAACAACTTGAAAAACTCAATTATCATAAAAATGGCCAACTCAGTTTTGTTGGAAAATATGAAAATGGTATGCCCGCGGGAGAATGGAAAAGCTTTCATAACAATGGTAAGTTAAGCGAAATAACTACCTACTCCAATGGCATCAGTGTTGGCGAAAGAAAGATGTACCATCCCAACGGACAGGAAATTTCAACCATTAAATATGTTGACGGACAAATGGACGGAGAGGTCAGATCCTATTACGAGAATGGCCAGGTGAGCGGGATTGGCAGTTTTGTAAATGGACTTCTGGAAGGAGAAAGCAAACGTTTTTATGAAAACGGCCAGTTGATGGAAGTGGGAAAATTTGAAAAAGGAATTAAAACCGGTCAGTGGAAATCTTATTCAGAAAAAGGTCAGTTAAGAGCTGAAGGTGAATACAAAAACGACCGGCGCAGTGGTGAATGGAAGATCTACCGCGAAAATGGAAAACTAAGGTACATTGGGATCTATGAAAATGGTCACCGCACAGGCGAACCCAAAAGTTTTGATGAGAATGGTGAGTTGAGTGCGGTGCAACTCTATGAAGACGATTATAAAACGTTTTACGAAAACGGGCAACTAGAATCTACCGTAACAGTTGAGGATGGACAATACATTGGAGAATACAAAAGTTATTATAAAAACGGTCAGATAAAAGAAACCGGAATTTACCTGAACAGATTTGCCAGAACCGGTGAATGGAAAACTTATCACGAGAACGGACAGTTGAGCAGCATCGGCAACTATAAAGGTTTTTACAAAATGGGAGAATGGAAATTTTATTTCGAGAACGGAAAACTAAAAGAAACCGGACACTACGACACCGATGAAAAAAAAGGTGAATGGCAATATTATGATAACACCGGCAAGCTTTTAAAAACAGAGAAGCTGGATTAGTGCTCCGAAAGGGGAATGACTGCGGTATAACGGCTCTTTCTTTGCTTCAAAAATTTCAATTTT
>CAZFCR010000544.1:0-2372 GCA_964517305.1 uncultured Akkermansia sp. | reverse complement strand
GGCAGTATTGTAAAATGCAATGCGCAGGTTGCCTTTTTCGGAGCGCAGTCCTGTGACTTCAATGTGAAGTTGCTGTGCCAGAGCTGAACAGCTGAGAACAACAACAGCCAGTAATATCAAATGTCTCATCATTTTATCCTTTTTTTTATCCGCATCCTCTCCGGCATTCATACTAAGAGGACCTTCTAATTGCTAACATGCCGAAGCAAACCTCATACCTGATTTTTAAAAGGCATGATGCGTTTCCTGGCCAGGCGGGTTAGTGATAACGGTTTGCCGGCAAATTTGTTTCATTGGTTTGTCTTGTTTATGTTAGTACACGCAAAACGTCACCCTTATGGATATTGAAAACGAAAAGGATTTTGAGGACGCCTGGCATGAAGAGGTCCGGGCCATTACCCTGAAAGCCGCAGAAACCAGCTGGCCGCTCACCTCCTTTTGTTGTTTTTTCTTCATTTTTGTGGAGATCGGCAACCGGCACCACGTTGATTATTTCAGCCGCTTTTGTTTTCTTGACTTCGGGGCAGGACTGGTAGTTCTGATTGCGCATCTCCTCCGTAAAAAAATAAGGTATCCACTGGCGGTCTCCACTTATGGCTCTTCCATCCTTGTTGCATTTGTATCAACGGTGGCGGCGGTGATGACCGTTCCCGAAAATGTATTTACTTATTACTGGATCGTTTCCATGATCACCGTGGTGCGCGGCCTCCTGTATTGTCAGAATGTAAAAACAGTAGCCATGATGGCGCTGCTTCACCATGTATTTATTGTGGGTGCCACACTCATATTCAGAGAGGAACCCTATTTTTCGATGCCGAATATTTTAAGCACCAACATCATTCAGCTGTTCATGATCCTGTTCGCGCTTTCAGGCGCCAACATCCGCTTTAACCTTACACGGAGCAATTTTATCAATGTGCACCGCATCCGCAAAGCCTCGCTCATCATTGAAGGAAAAAACCGCGACATTACCGACAGCATCAGTTACGCGAGGCGCATCCAGGCTTCTCTGCTGGCGAGTCACACCCTGCTCACTGAACATTTTCCTGAACATTTTATTTTTTTCCAGCCAAAAGACATTGTGAGCGGCGATTTTTACTGGGCCGCGCCATTAAAGAACGGCAGTATAGCGTTGGCGGTCGGAGACAGTACCGGTCACGGTGTGCCCGGCGCCATCATGAGCATGTTAAACATCAGCTGTCTCAACCAGGCGGTAAAAAGCAAACAACTCGATCAGCCACAGGAAATTCTGAACCATACCCGCGAACTCATCATGGACCACATGAAAAACGATGGCAGCGATGAAGGAGGCAAAGACGGCATGGACGCCGTGGTAGCCTGTTTTGATATGAAAGGCATGAAGATGACTTTTGCAGCCGCAAACAATCCTGTGTGGCTGGTGCGGGGAGAACAGCTGATTGAATTTGAGCCGGACAAGATGCCTGTTGGAAAACCAATGGGACAGATCAGACCTTTTACGTTGCACGAAGTGAACCTTCAGAAAAACGATCTCGTGATCATGATCACCGATGGCTACGCAGACCAGTTTGGCGGCGCAAGAGGCAAAAAATTCATGTACCGCGCCCTGAAAAAACTTGTGGTGCAATGCGCCGCGCTGCCAGTGCAGCGGCTCTCAGAACAACTCCGCGAAAACTTTGAAAGCTGGAAAGGCGATTACGAGCAGGTGGACGATGTACTTATTTTTGGGATCAGGATCTAGCATCAACGTAGACAACCGTATTCAGACATTGACACCTTCGTACCTCGTCCTTCGTATTTCGTACTTTTTTAATCGTAAATCGCTAAATCGTAAATCGTAAATTCCCTTCGTCCTTCGTACTTTTTTCGTCCTTCGTATTTCGCACGGTTCAATCGTAAATCGTACCTCGTAAATCGTCAATTCCCCTTCGTACTTTATCGAAGTAAACTCACATGCCCCTTATACTCCTTGCTCTCTCCATGAACGGTAGAAAGTCTAATCACCCAAACATACACATCCGTTTTACAGATCACCCCATTGTGATAACCATCCCAACCTGATTTTGGATCAGTGGTTTCAAAGAGTTTTTCTCCCCAGCGATTAAAAATGGCAAAGCTGTATTGTTTGGTACCACGGACGATGGGCAGAAAACGTTCGTTTAAGTTGTCATCGTTAGGTGTAAAAGTGTTGGGAACGTAAACAGAAAAGTCGGGCTCAATGGTGATGATCTTAACAACACTGTCAACACAACCAAAATTGTTTTTTACGATGTAAGCAACAGGATAAAGTCCTGCATTTTTAAATAAATACGAAGTGTTTTCGTTTTGTGAACGATACCCTTTGTTATCGGTAAAGTACCAGTTCCAGTTGGTTTGATTGTCGCCTGGGGTAT
>CAZFCR010000543.1:0-2386 GCA_964517305.1 uncultured Akkermansia sp. | reverse complement strand
GGCGGTTCTTGACGAATACCAGAGACAAGGAATAGGTGCCGCGCTCATTAATTTTACACGCTCTTTCTGTCGCGACGCCGGTTATGAAGCACTGTTTGTGCAGGCAGAAAAAGCAGATGCAGGGGCGCTAGATTTTTACCGTGCCACGGAGGCCACAGAACAGGAGGTGGTACATTTTACCTATGACCTGTAATCGGTACACCTTCAAAAAGACAATAAAAAAGCGCATCCGTTCTGGAATGCGCTTTTTGTTTTTCAAAAAAGAAAAGATTAACGCACGCCGTGCATCATCTTTAATAATTTTTTACTCAGTAAGAACAGGATCACGGAAGCCACACCGGCCATTACTACGAACACCATGAAAAAATCATAAAGATCGGTGATCTGTATTCCCAGTAAATTCGTTGCTTTCCCGCCTTCAGGATACAGCTTGCTGAGCATGCCGGCAAAGTCGTTGGCCATGGCATTGCTCATGAACCAGATGCCCATTAGCAGTGAAGCCAGACGCAAAGGTGCCAGGCGGGCCACCATGGACAATCCGATAGGTGACAAACAGAGTTCGCCGAGGGTGTGCACAATGTACATGCTGAATAACCAGAACATACTGGTTTTTTCCTGCGGCGTTGCGCCTTTTACACCAAAAGCGATGATGATGTAACCCATGGCCAGTAAAAATAAACCAATGGATTGTTTCACGGGAGAAGCAGGTTCGCGGTTACGTTTGCCGAGGCTGGTCCAGATAATTGCGAAGATCGGCGCGAATACAATAATGGCAAGCGGATTTACCGACTGAAAATAACTGGCCGGCATCTCCCATCCAAAAATGGTGCGGTCGGTCTGCTGATCAGCGAAGAGTGTTAATGAAGCACCTGCTTGTTCGAAGGCACTCCAGAAAAAGATCACAAAAAAGGCAATGATGTAAACCACAATGATACGGTCGCGTTCTTCTTTTTTAAGCGTTGGATCGGTGATCACAAAGCCTGAAGCAGCGATAGAAGTCGCGAAAATGAGCGTGCTTACAAAGTTAAATCCAACCAGGAACATAAAAACACACCAGAGCACTGCATAAACTACGAGCCACAATCCAATCCGCGCAGGACTGAATTCAGCCTGTGCTTTAGGCGTATCCATTGTTTTTTCGATAGCACGTTCAGGTTTTAAACCAACAGGTTTACCGTCGGCAGAAACCACATATTTATTTTTCAGGAACTCAAATACCAGTACGCCAATCACCATACCTACTCCGGCTGCGAAAAAGCCCCAGCGGAAGTCAATTTTCTCGGCAAGTGAACCGCAAACAAGCGGGGAGAAAAAAGCACCGAGGTTGATACCCATGTAAAAAATCGAAAAAGCCGCGTCAACACGTTTATCTCCCGCAGGATATAGCTGGTTCACCATGGTGGAGATATTCGGCTTAAAAAAACCGTTACCAACAATGAGTGATAATAAACCAATGTAAAACATCACAGGCGCCACACTGCTGCCTATCATCGAGGCACTGCCAAAAAGCAGAAACTGCCCGACGGCCATAATGATACCGCCCACAAAAATAGAACGCCGGTTCCCCCAGTAACGGTCAGAGATGTAACCACCAATGAGCGGGGTTAAATATACCAAACCGGTATAGTTACCATAAAGAATAGAGGCCGAACCGCTGTCCATCAGTAAGGCCTTGGTCATGAACAGGATGAGGATGGCGCGCATACCATAATAGCTGAAGCGCTCCCACATTTCTGTTACAAATAGTACGTACAATCCCTTGGGGTGTCCGCTTTGAACTTGTGTGTTTTGCATATTTTATAGTTAGTTGGCTAAAGTAGGTTTTTTCCCCGGAAAAACAAATAAGACTGCGCCGCGAAAAGAATCGACTATAATTTAAACAGCAGGCCCCGGAATATTTGCACAATTGAGGGCATGACCAGAAACATGTTCATCTGTTATTGGTAAGACGTGAAGAATGGTATCATCACTCCGATGTGAGAGATGAATGTCAAAAAAAATATAATGTATCAGAAATAAAAAACGATCAACGGATTTTTCCCGGGTTCATGATCACCGCTTCGCCACTGGTGCATACTTTTCCGTCACCGTCTCTGATCAGCGTTTCCACCACCGCACGGTTTTTATCAGCAAGCACTTCTTTTACCGTAAAAACAGCTTCGTAAGTAACTCCGGCGTACATGGGTTTTAAAAAATTAAGCGTTTGTTTAAGGTAGATGGTGCCTTCGCCGGGAAAAAGCGTTCCGAATACTTTGCTGAACAGTGCCGCGCCCAGCATCCCGTGCATTACCGGTTTCTTAAAAATGGTTTTGGCAGCGTATTCCGGATTGATGTGAACAGGATTCTTATCGCCCGTTACTTCTGCAAAACGTTCCACCTCTTCCTG
>CAZFCR010000542.1:0-2422 GCA_964517305.1 uncultured Akkermansia sp. | reverse complement strand
GATACAATGTTGTTGCTGTGCATTTTACACCAATTGTCCGTTAGCCTCGTTTTGTTTTCTGATCGAAGCCAGTAAAAGGACCTCAAAAATCAACATCACATTAAAAAATTCAAAAAGATAATCTAGCATCAGGTATGATAAAATGCATAAAAAAAATAGCGTTACAAATCTTTTAGAATTAAACCGTTTGAAAAAATACAACACATAAAATAATAGAAAAGCGCATACGCCTGCAAGGCCGTATTCTCCCAATAATTGACTAAGAAAATTATTAGGAAAATGTTTAATCGAATGGTATTCGTTTGGTAGTTGGCGCATTGAATCGTAAATCAGCAGATGGTTTTTATAATAAAGGCCGCTTGTGTACTTCGGAAGTTTGAGAAACAACCGACTGCTGTCTCTGCCCGAATACTGAAAAGCGAGTCGCGATGAAAAATTACCCACACCTGCTCCGGCTATCAAGTTTATCGGTTTATCTGCCAACATTCGGAAAGTTTGTAAAAGAGCAATTTTCTTTCCAGGGTCTCTCGTTATGTCTACCGTATCGTAAGTGCGGAAAGCTGAAAAATCCTTCTTAAACAACAGATTTCGGTCGATCATCCGGATTTTCTGACGGCCGGCAGAACTATCATTTCTATATTTAACACTAACAGGGAGTTGTTTTGCTTTTCCATCAGAGTCCATAACAACCTGTGGCATAATCTCCTGCTCATCATTGACTGAAAGGCCTATTGTTTTTTTTATATAGTTGTAATTGTCCGGGCTTACAATCACATACATCAGGAAACATAAAATTACGCCGGCAAATGCTGTAATCCTCTGCTTTGCATTTTCAGCCCAAAATCCAAATAGCAGCAGTATAAAAACGAAGATCAAATTAAAAATATTGGCAAAGGAAATTAACGCCGTCAAAAGGCAAATAACAAACCAACCGCGCTTCTTCTGATCCAGAAAATAAAGTGCAAACAATGAACTAATGATCGCATTGATATAGGAGGGCCTGTTAAACAAGCCGGTAAGGTAATCTCCCGACGAGGCTCCGTACAATTCGTTTTGAGACCAAAATGGAAACAGGGTGCCGGCGTGAACACTTATGCTGATGTAATTTATTATGCAAACCGTCAGATTGATTAGAACGAAAGAATACAGTGTATAGTCCATTCGTTTGACTTCATTTTGTTTCACAAAACTCACCGCCTGATACATATACAGAAAACTGATTATCCAGTAACCCACCCCGGTAAACAACACCATAAAATGAATCACGGAATAATCATTATTAAAGATTAAAAACTGTAGAATGGCTATTGCGGCCATACCTGGATAAAATAGCGGCATTTCTTTTACAAGCCGCCATTCAATCTTTGGCTTTAACACAAAAATCAACACCAATGCAATAACCTTAAGATAAATCTTATTTGATGAGATTGTTAGAAGAAAGAACAGGAACGGAAGGTCTATCTTTCCCAGAAACTCCCTGTATATCTTAACCGATTGATTCATTTAATTCATTTTTTTATTCCATAATTGATAACTGAAGAATAAAACTGAATATGTTCCGAAACGGACGTCTCAATATTAAATTTTTTCTCAACCTTGTTCCTTCCATTGACCGCATATTTTTTCTGAAGTTCAGTACTTTTCAAAATAAAATAAATTCGGTCGGCTATCTCCACAACATTGTCGGGGTCAACCAATTCGCCCTCCTGCTTATTTTCGATCACTTCAGGTCCGCTTGAACGTTGCGTAAATATCACCGGACAGCCCTGAGCCATCGCTTCTGCCGCCGCCAGACCAAAAGTCTCGCTGTAAGAGGGCAGAACAGCCAGTGTAGCCATTTTTAACGCATTCAAAACCGCTTCCTTTTTTACGTGTCCTTTAAAAATCACACTTTTCATACTGGCAGGGTTTAACAATTTAATAATCGCCTCCTTATTGCCCTTACCGTATATAAATAACTTCGCCTCGGGTATTTTTTGCACCACCAGGTTCCAGGCTTTGGCCAGTTGAAAAATACCTTTTTTTTCAATAAGACTGCCAGTAAAAACAACGGTAGGCTCAACAGGTTCTTGTTGCGCAACGGGCACGTGTTGGAGTTTGAGACCGTTATACAACACTTTAATCGGCATCTTGATCCCAAAAAGGAACGCGGTTTTTTCAGCAGCATACCGGCTCACAGCCGAAACAGCGTTGGCCCTCTTGTATAATGCAATGTCGGTTTCAAGGATCTGTTTTTTGCCAGTGCGATTCATCTCATGCTCAAAATAAGTGTATGAACCATGTGCTTTTACAACCAACGGTACACTAAAGGTCGGCCATTCAACTTTGAATCCCACTCGCATTGCGAAAGTATTCCAGTCCGCTATTTCAATAATATCTATTTTTTGCTGAGAAATAATATGGTGTAGAAATTTCAGGAACC
>CAZFCR010000541.1:0-2425 GCA_964517305.1 uncultured Akkermansia sp. | reverse complement strand
AAGTTGTTGGCAGGAAATCCAAGGATGGCCACTTTGTTGCCGTATTTTTCATGGAGGGCCTGAAGGTTTTTGTATTGTGGTGTAAAGCCGCATTTGCTGGCCACATTCACAATCAGCATTTTTTTGCCTTTGAATTTTGAAAGACTGATATTTTCACCCGTAAGGGTACGCATTTCAAATTCATGCACGCTTGATTTTCCGCTTGGTTTGTAAACAGGTTTCTGCGAGATGCCGGCAAAAGAAACCACAAATGAGATGGCAATTGAAAATGCCGCTGATATTTTAAGAAGAAGTTTTTTCATGATGTTGTTTATTCAAATATAACACATTAATGAGGTGAATGTTTAAAAGCCATCTGAAATACCTCTGGCTTTTTTAAATACTTTATAAATTATCTGGAATCATTTTTGAGATGGCCTCTAATGTTTAACCAGCAATTTTTTGATGACCGTCGCGCCATTTATCGGGGTGAAGGTGAGCAGATAAAATCCTTCGCTGAGATGGTCGGTTTTAATCACATTGGGACCCCTTTCTGTAGTCATAGTGAGCTGTTCAGCGCCTGTCAGGTGTTTCAGATGCAAAGTTCCGGAATTTAGACAAAATACAGTGAAACTTTCTGAGGCCGGGTTGGGAAAGAGCTGAAATTCCATCATTTGATTGTTAGGAAGGCCGGTAGTGATATTTTGCAGCGGAAGATATCTGAGGGTTCGACTGTTGTAAAAGTCTGATGCGGTAGAATCCATTTCAAGGAGAGGTGCTGCCGAAACCGGATCAAACCAGGCGTATTTTTCGTAATAATAAGTAGAAACGCTCCCGAATTGCAGAAGCGTGTCGGATTGCAGGTGCACGAGTTTTGTTTTAAGTACATTGGTAAAGGTTCCGGTGGGAAGCGCGAGTGTTCCGTAGCCACGCGTGGTAATGGTAGTTGCGCCTCCGCCTGAAAAATAATAATTAGATGTAGTAAAATTGTTTGTGAAAGCATCGGTTTCAAGCGTGTTGGAGACCAATGGCCGGTGCGTGTATTTCATGGAATTTGTATAGTGAATGCTGAGCGAAGGCGTGAGTATGCCGTGAATAAAGTTGCCGTTTGTTTCGGAAGTAAAAAATACTTTAACTGAGTCGGATGTTACCTGGGCCAGTGTGGCTGCGGGAAACGCTGTGTTGCCGGGCACAGCCGACGCTGCCAGTATCCCGAGAAACACGGTATCGCCGGTTGGAACCATCTGTGAAAAATCCCAGACCTGATCTGCGCCATTGGCGCCAGGGTTGTGGGTTGCCGGATTGCAGATAACATACCGGTGTTGTGTTCCGGCGGTGTAGAGTTCGGCATTGTTCACAACAGGCTGGGCCAGCAAGGTAAAAGGCGCGGCCATCAGCATCATGTAAAATGATCTTTTCATCTTTAATTGGTTTTAGAAAGTTTTAAATTGTTTTTCTGATCTGTCAGGGATTCAGATATTGTTGCAGGGTTTTTACATACTCGTCGAAGGCAGAAATTCCTTGTCTGGTAATGCGGCAGGTAGTTTGAGGATAATTGTCCTTAAAACTTTTTTCAACGTCAATGTATCCTGCTTCTTTCAGCTTCTGAATCTGTACACTCAGATTCCCGGCCGTGGCCTGAGTTTTTTCTTTCAGAAAACTGAAGTCTGCTTTTTTCACACTTACCAGAAGTGAAACAACTGCCAGCCTCAACTGAGAATGTAAAATGGGATCGAGGTCTTTAAACATTTTTTTCTGATCTGTACCTTTCCTCCAGCATGTGTCCGGGAATGATATAACTGAACAGCAATGCAGCAGCAATGCAAAGATATTGTTCTTTATCGCCGCAAAACACTGAAATCACAGCAAACAAAAAAGAAAAAAGTCCGCCGTAAACGAGGGGTTTAAAATTGAGCAGGCCACCCGTTACAAAAACGGAAATACCATACAATAACATCAGAATAAAATAAGTGTGTCTGATGCCGTGAACAGGCATAAAAATAAGGGTAACCGAGAGGCTGATGATGAACGCGATCCATAAGTACGACATGTAAGCATCGATGTATGTTTTTACAGGCGCTGATTTTTTCCATCGAAAACCGTACCACATGGATACCAGTCCTCCCAGCGGCATCAGAACCGGCCACACATAATAACCGTATGACCAGTTGTAAATAATGCTCACATAAGTGGTAATGGCCGCTATGAATACCAGCCATCCCCAGAAAATAAATAAAAAGCCATTGTCGGCTAGTTTGTTTTTTGCCGTGCTGATCATCTGTGTGATGATGGCGAGGCTTTCATCGGGATTGATCGTTTTTTCCTCCATTGTTTTTTAAATTTTCTACAAATGTAAAGTAGTTTATGTTATAGACCAAATATTATTGGCAGAAAAAAGAGGCTGTCTCAAAAGTGAGGCGGCCTTTTTTTATAACTAATGTTTTTA
>CAZFCR010000540.1:0-2426 GCA_964517305.1 uncultured Akkermansia sp. | reverse complement strand
GCTTGAAAAAGATGTTCTTGAGATGCGCGAGAAGGCAAAACTTTTTAACCGCTCAGGCCAGAAAGAGAATTACGGCCATGCGATGGAAAAAATCCATGAAACCATCCTGCGCATAGAAACCTGCAAGAAATGTGTGCTGGAGTGTGAGCAGGATCTGGAACGAAAATCACTGCGCATAAAAGAATTCGAACACTTTCTGGCCGGCAAATAACTCACCGGCCGCTTTTCTGTTTTTGTTACTGTCTTGATCTCTTGTAGTCTGCCGCAATCTTAAGGATCTTCAGTGACAGACCCACGAGGTAAAAAAAGATAATGATGTAACGCGCCGTGTAGTTGGTGTTTTCCTGTGGTATTTTTGCCTGTAATTCGCTTTTCTGCCGCTGCAGGTTTACCAAACCATCTATCACCCACCGTATCTCTTCGCGCAGGTATATATCCGAAGGCTTACTCAGCAGATGAGAGGGCCAGTTAAATTCAATCATGTTGGTTTCCGGATCAGCGTAGCAACCGGGATCTTTAAAAATATAACTCCGGCTGAAGAGGAGAAACCCTTCCCACCGGCGTGTGTGCAGGCCTTCATCGAGCAGCGATTTCATCCGTTTGAACCATCGAATGCCTTCCTGACGTCCAGCCTGCAGGCTGGTATCATTCTTAAGCAAACGTGTCTGCGCGTACAGGAGGTTTCTTGTTTCTTCGTAAGCGTTGTTCAAACGCCGCTCTTCGGCCCGATAAGCGTTGGTTTGTTCAATCCTTTGTATTTCTACAAGACCGAGACAGACCGCAAGAAATGAAATAAGATACCAGAACAGTTCAACCAGCGACCAGGTGAAAGAATTGTATTGCCGTATGCTTTTCTTAAGCAGCACACTTCCTGCAAGAATAAACAGGAGGAGAATGACGATTAAAAACGCGATTTTTATTGCCATAAGTTGTGTGGAAGGAATTAATGAAATTAAAAAAAATTATTCACTGGCGCTGATTTTGCCTTTAATTAAAAAAACGGATATGAACTGGAAACACATTGAATCAACTGAAGACCTGGAGCAACTGGATAAAAATTCATTTGAAGCTCCGGTTCTGCTTTATAAACACAGTACCCGCTGCTCCATCAGCAGTGCGGCCTTGTCGCGCATTGAGAGGAAGTGGCACGACAAAGTACCGGAGGCCTGGTTTCTCGACCTGATCACACACAGGGATATTTCTGATGTCATTGCCTCACGTTACGGGGTACAGCACGAATCGCCGCAGTTGTTGCTGATCAGCAAGGGTGTTTGTATCAAACACCAGAGTCACATGGAAGTGAATGTGCTTACCATCACCGGATAATTTACCTGTTCACTGATGACGAGGTGCTCTGCTGTTTTGGTTTGCTGAAACCTGCAAGCAGGCTGCCTGCCGCCAGAATAAAAAGATCGGCGAAGGGTTTTGCGAGGCTTACCACCAGGCAGAAAATAAAACTCAGTACCAGATATAAAGTGCTGCCATTGTATTTAAAATCATAGGCAGGAAAAACAAGATTCTTTTCATGAGCTACCGCTCTCAGCGCTTGTGTATCCACACGCGGCACCATACCGGCAATACCATGGCGGGCACAATAGTCAAGAAACCGGTACTCCTGATCGTATGCCGGAATTTCGAAAGGGTTGTTGCGGTATCCAAATCTGAGGAACAGCGCGTTGTAATAGACCATGAATCCCCTGAAAAAACCAAGTCCGTATCCTTTTAAAAAGTGCATGCCCTGCATGATGTGAAAAGCTTCGTGTACAATGTCGGCCAGACATTGTGCGCGGCTTTCGTCAAATTTGGTGAGGTAAATCCTGAATCTGCCAAAGGAATAAAATTGTGGAAGCGCCTGCGCGGTAACATACGGCGCTACGGTGGGTGTAAACCACGGCAGGCCTTCATAAAAATCAACCCGGTTCCAGTCAACACCCGGGTAAATATCTTTCAGTAACTGCATGGTACCTGCTGTTGGATGGTATTGTTTGAGCCGGAAGCTTTTTCGGGCTGTGCTCAGGAATTCAAGCGGAGGTTTAATTTTCCATTTCATTTTTTGTGGATGGCATTGAAAGAGTATTGTAAAAATGCTGCCAGCGTTTATCCCAAACAATTAATGTGGCCGACCATTCCGGCGAGTTTTTTTCCCTTCTCGTCGAACAGAGGTGAAACAGCGATTGCCGGCAGTCATGGTTTTATTAATTTGGTTGTAGAAATTTTAATTATGGTTAATGAAATCGTTTTCCAGTCGCATGCTGCTTCCGAAATCATGAGCGGCTTCGCGGCCTATTTCAAAACGAAGACACAGGATGACAAGGCCGGGATCAGTATTTCGATACCCGCTGTTTATGGGGAGGGATTCATTAACATGCTGGATTTCAGAAACGGCATGACGATGTTTTCTTTCTGCGGAGCACTGCGCAAAGATC
>CAZFCR010000539.1:0-2442 GCA_964517305.1 uncultured Akkermansia sp. | reverse complement strand
CGTTTCATTCGAGAGAGAAAAGATCGAAGAGGCGATCAAAAAAGCAATTGAGGCCGGAAAAATAACGCAGGCTGAAATTGACGAAAAATGCCGCCGGATGCTTCAGGCCAAATACTGGTGCGGGCTTTCGGTTAAACCTGAGATCATTACACGCAACCTGCACGCCGAACTGAATACAAAAGAAGCCACACTTTTAAATGATCAGCTGGCCGCTGAGGCACTTACACTATTAAAAAATGAAAAAGGTTTTTTGCCCTTAAAGGGAACAGATACACTGCGGATAGCAGAGGTATCGATTGGAGTGGAGGAGAACAATACGCTGGGAGCCACCCTCCGCAGTTATGCCTACGTTGAACATATTGGCTTGTCTCACACCGCCACGCCTCAGATGCAGCAAAAAGCCCTTGAAAGAATTGCGGAGTCCGATGTAGTAGTGTTGCAACTGAACAAAGCAAGCACGCGGCCCGATAATTTTTATGGCGTCGGAGCGTCTTCACTGAAGATCATGGATTCGATAGCCACAATAAAACCAAGCGTACTCGTGCTCATGACCAATCCTTATCTGCTGAATAAAATCCCTTCCCTCAAAAAATTCAAGGCTGTGTTGCTGGGTTACGAATATCTTCCTTCAATGTTAAGAGCAGCAGGCAACACCATTGTTGGCATGAACGGCGCTAGCGGAAAAATCCCTGTGCGCACTGAACTTTATCCACTGGGCTCCGGCATCAGCATGTCGCCTTTTACACCGCAGGTTCAGGAACAAAAGAAAACAGATCTGGCTAACAAAAGGTTCAGGGCGGTTGATAGCATCGCCTTGTCAGGAATTGCCGAAAAAGCATATCCCGGTTGCCAGGTAGTGGCCATGAAGGATGGGAAGGTGATTTACCAGCGTGCTTTTGGAAATTACACTTACGCACGGGATGCGCTTCCTGTCACCAACGCAACCATGTATGATCTGGCAAGCATCACCAAGATAGCAGCGAGTTCATTGGCACTTATGCGACTTACCACCGATAGTTTATTTGATTACAGGAAGCCGCTCGGATTTTATCTTCCTTACCTCAAAGGTACGGACAAAGAAAATTTATTGATTGAAGACGTGCTGTCTCATCAGGCTGGATTGTATCCGTGGATCCCATTCTACCAAAGGTTCATGGAAAAGAACGGCGATTTTAAAAAAGGTTTTTTCGCAAGAAAAAAATCTGATGAATTTCCAGTACCTGTGGCCAAAAATATTTTTGCCCACCGTTCCATCAAAGATTCGGTCAACAAACTGATCGTGGCTTCTAAGTTGTCGAAACAGGGCGAATACATTTACAGTGATCTTGGTTATTATTTTATGCAGGAGATCATCGAGCAGCAAACAAATAAACCTTTAAACGAATTTGTTCAGGATATTTATTTTAAGCTTGGCATTGGTTTAACTTATCAACCTCTTAAATATTATTCAAAACTACAGATTGCACCCACCGAGAATGATGAAAAGTTCAGGCGGCAGATCGTGCACGGCTATGTGCATGATCAGGGGGCCGCCCTTCTGGGAGGGGTTTCCGGACACGCAGGTCTTTTTGGAAATGCCATTGAAGTTGCAAAGTTAATGCAACTGTTTTTGAACAAGGGAGAGTTGGGCGGCGTGCGTGTGATAGACAGTAATGTGGTGACCGACTTTACTTCCTGTCATTTCTGTCCGGGTAACCGGCGGGGCCTGTGTTTCGAAAAACCTGAACCCGACATGAATAAAAACAGCCCGGTTACAGCTGATTGCAGTCTTGAGAGTTTTGGCCACAGCGGATTTACAGGTACATTTGCCTGGGCGGATCCAAAAAACAATCTGGTGGTGGTATTTCTCAGCAACAGGGTGTATCCCGATGCGGAAGACAACAAGCTTGTGAAATTGGGTATCCGTGGCAATATTCACAAAGCATTTTACGACGCATTAAAAATTCAGGAGTGAAATTACTGATCCTCACACAATATTTTCCACCGGAGATTGGCGCGCCTCAAAACCGCCTCTACGAACTGGCGCTGCGTTTGCTGAAGTCGGGAGTAGAGGTGACCGTGCTCACAGCCATGCCCAATTATCCGCAGATGCGCATTCATGAAAAGTACCGCAACATGTCTTATGTTTTTGAAAACATGGATGGTTTAAAGGTGCACCGCACTTCTATTTATGTTTCCACAAACAAATCGATCGTAAACCGTTTGCGGAATTATTTTTCATTCGTGATCTCCAGCGCCGGAGCGTCAAAAAAACTGGAACGCAGCTATGATTTTATCATGTGCGAGTCGCCGCCGTTATTTCTTGGTTACAGCGCGCTTTTCCTGAGTCGGCGAAAAAAAGCCAGGTTGATTTTTAATGTAAGTGATCTCTGGCCGGAAAGTGCAGAAAAGCTGGGCGTTGTGAATAACCGCCTGATGCTGGGGATGGCCTACAGGCTGGAG
>CAZFCR010000538.1:0-2449 GCA_964517305.1 uncultured Akkermansia sp. | reverse complement strand
ATCAAAAGGCGTTATCTGTGGCACCGGTGCCTGAACTGAGACAAAGAAACCACTCGCAGGCGTGTTAATGATGATGGGCTGAACAAAATCGAATTTGTAAGGAATGATCTTTTTATTCGGTACAACGTAGCCCGGTGTTCCGATGTAGTTGACAGATGTGGTTTTTGTGGTGGCAAGAATGGTATTGATGGATTCCGTTTTTGGATTGCCGATGGCAATACCACCGGGGCCGTATGCGCCCGTACCACCATAAATTTTACAGGTTACCTGACCGCCTGCACCCTTTGTGCCAAGACTGTCGAACAATACAATAACGCTGTGTACCTGCGGGAATGCAACCGAAGTGTAACTTGAAGGTGGGAAGTACTGCGCAAACTCACGGTCTTTATAACAATTGGTTCCTGCAAGATAACCAGTTGGATTGCCAGGAAGACAGTCGAGCACAGAGTTATTATTCGGAGCCCTGTAGATGGTAAGTGTATCAATTTTTTTGATCATCCTTGCGCTGTCGAGGCAAACGGATTGCGGCGGACAGGTGCTGGTGGCAACAATTACCATGCTATAGCTGGAAGTGCTCACGCTGTTGGAAGCGATCACACTGAGCGTATATGTACCGGCATTGCTGAGTGTTACCATTGGATTGGCAACAGTGGCAGCAGGACTGAATGAGCCGGCCGGGGCGATGTTCCAGAGATAAGTTGGATTAGGAAAACCACTGCTTGTATTAAATGGGATAAATGGCGCACCTACACACTGGGCGCTGTTGGTAACAAAGGCAGCCACTGCTGAAGATGAAGCGGGAGCAGGAAAAGGGTTGCACAAACCATGTGTTCCGAGCAGGTTACGCTGAGGCGAAATACTTAGTGCCGTGTGCATCCGCACATTCTGATCAGGCGTAAACATATACATACACGCATCGTCGCTGCGGTCCATAAAATTCATCGGCATTTCGCCGTTCGGGCTCTGGCCAACACCGCAAACATCTATTGGGGTAGGAACGGGCACACAGCCTGTATGTGCTGCTTTGGAAGGAGGCGTGTCGTTGGCGTAATCAGAAAGACAGTTGCCATCACCCCAAATGTGGCGCAGTCCGAGCCAGTGTCCGATCTCGTGGGTAGCTGTTCTTCCTTTATCGGTTGGAGCAGTAGCCGCACCTATCGTCCCAAAAGCGCGGCCGTAGATCCACACACCATCGTTGGTGGGAGTGCCATACTGACCTGCAAAAAGTCCCACTAATCCGCTCTGCGGCGGGTAAGTGCCAAATCCGTTGAGTGTGAGTGTGGCAGGCCTGTCGCTTACCCATATATTGAGATAACGTGTTGGATCCCAGATGGTGGCCGGAATGATCGTTGAATTAAAATGGTTCTTTAAGTCCAGTGTGGGGGTGGCCGGACTTTGCCAATTCGCCTGGTTGGCGGCATTCACGCGGTTGATGCCTTTTTCAAGCATGGGCGCGCCGCTGTAATTGGTAGCCGCGAGGCAGAATTTAATATTCGTGTTCACCTTCAGGCTTGCAAAAGCAGAAGGTACATTGGATGAGTTAAACCCGTTGCCGGCGAAATCGTCGTTTAAAGCAGCGATCTGAGATTTCACCTGGTTGGAGTCGATGTTTGGAAATGTGCCAACGGCCTCACCAAAATGAATAATATGCACCACTACCGGAATAGTATGCGGGGCTGATGATTTAACAGCCTGCTTGTCGCGAAGGTAGAGCTCTACCTGTTTGCTGAATGCTTCTTCCCATTGTTGAGAAGGAGCACCTACGCCACAGCTCTGGGCATTGAGTGATCCGCCGGTAAAACCTGTTCCCAGCAGCAGCGCGGCAATAAATAGTTGTAGCTTTTTACGCATAGTGTGTTTGATTTTTCTTTGTAAATAAAATTATTGATAAAAATAACGATAAAAAAATAACTTACTCATTGAAAGAACGTGTTTACTAAGTCCTTCGTTCAGGCCTTATTCAGTTTTGCGAATTTTAATAGCAGGCTTTTGGTGCCGGCCTTTTCAAATAAGATGTTGGCTTTTGTTTCGGGCCAGGGTCCTGATAATTGCGTGATCTCTCCTTTGCCGAATTTTTCGTGGATGACAAAATCTCCGGTCTGCAGACTTCTGTTCAGCGCCAGGTCTACCTGCGTGCTGCCCGAGCTGATGCCTGTGTTGAGCCGGATGAGTTTTTTCGCGGGTGGCGTAAAACCAATACTGCCGCGGCTGCTTTCATTCACATTGCCTGCATCTCCGCGGGTGCGGGAATTATAGTTTTGCCTGAAAGCGTCAAATGTATTGTCGGAAAAAGGATTGGGTGCCTGTTCTTCAGGGAAATCGATGAATTTGTCGTCGATCTCATCAATAAACCGGCTGGGTTCACAATACGTCACGTTGCCAAAACGGTATCGCATGGCCGCGTAACTGAGTGTTGCCTGTTTTTCAGCGCGTGTAACTGCCACATAAA
>CAZFCR010000537.1:0-2456 GCA_964517305.1 uncultured Akkermansia sp. | reverse complement strand
ACAGTAGAAAAACCTAATTACATGAGACCAATTTGGACAGGCGCCATAGGCTTCGGACTGGTGAACATCCCGGTTAAAATTTACAGCGCAACCGAATCCAGCACACTAGATCTGGATATGCTCGACAAAAAAGACCATTCCAACATCAACTTCAAACGCGTGAACAGCACCACTGGCAAAGAGGTGCAATGGGCCAACATTGTAAAAGGTTATAAAATGCCTAACGACAATTATGTGATTCTAACCGATAAAGATTTTGAACGTGCAAGCGCCAAAAAAACAAAAACCATCGAGATCACTGATTTTGTGAAAGAAGAAGAAATTGAATCGGTTTATTACGAAACACCTTATTATCTGGAACCTGATAAATCGGGAACGCGCGCTTACGCTTTGTTACGTGAAGCATTGCAGAAGACAAAAAAAGTAGGAATCGCTACATTTGTAATGCGAAGCAAAGAAACGCTTGCAGTTTTAAAAGCGAGTGATAAGGTGATTGTGCTCAACAGGATCCGTTTTGAAGAAGAGATCCGTGATCCCGCCGATCTGAATTTGCCTGCAAAGACCGTTGTGAAAGCCAATGAACTTAAAATGGCGATTTCTCTGATAGATCAGCTGACGCATAAATTCAACATCAAAGCCTATAAAGATACTTACAGCGCCGAACTGATGAAGGTGATCAAAGCAAAAGCGAAAGGCGTTAAACTGAAAGAACCTAAATTAAAAGTAGTTCACAGCAAAACCGAAGATCTGATGGACCAGCTGAAAGCCAGTCTGAGTAACCGCAGACGCAAAGCTTCTTAAACATGGGACTGCAGACCTATCGTAAAAAAAGAAATTTTAAAAAAAGTCCTGAACCGCTTGCTGGAAAATCTTCAGGCAAAAAAACTCTGATGTTTGTGATCCAGCGTCACAAAGCCAGCCGGCTGCATTATGACTTCAGACTCGAGATAGATGGTGTTCTCAAGAGCTGGGCGGTGCCCAAAGGCCCTTCGCTGAATCCGGCTGATAAACGACTGGCGATGATGGTGGAAGATCATCCTTATGATTACGGTTCGTTCTCGGGCGTCATCCCCGAAGGCAATTACGGCGCCGGCATTGTTGAAATATGGGACCACGGCACGCTTACCGACCTCGAAGGATCTTCTCCTGATGTCTCTGAAAAACGCCTGCGTGCCGGTTTAAAAGCAGGCAACTTAAAATTCAGGTTAAAAGGCAGAAAATTAAAAGGTGAATTTGCACTGGTGAAAATGAAAAACGCCGAAGGCAATGCCTGGCTGCTGATCAAACACCGGGATGAGTTTGCGGTGGAAGATGAATACAATGCGGAGGTGTTCACTCCCAAAAGTTCGCGCATCAATAAGTGGCTGCAACAACAGGGCAAACCGGTACCTGCACTGCCAGGGAAAAAGGTGCGCCGTGCCGCGAAAAAAGCAACACCTAAAAAACGTGTTGCTAAAAAAAACACGCTTGAAAAAAGAAAAAGCCGATAACTACATTCCAGCCATGCTGGCCAAAGAAACCGACCGGCCTTTCAGCGCAGGCAACTGGATCTTTGAAATGAAGTGGGACGGTTTCAGAGCCATTGCTGAATTAAAAGGCAAAAAAGTAAGGCTGTATTCGAGGAGAGGTACTTTGTTTAATAAGACTTATCCTCTGCTTGTCAAGGCGCTGGCCGATCTGCATCTCAACGCGGTGGTCGATGGAGAGATCATCATCACGGATGAGGAGGGGCGTTCTGATTTTCAGCGCCTGCAGAATTACGGAAACAACAAAAACGGTCACCTCGAATTCCGGGTGTTTGATCTGCTTTATAACGGATCGAAGAACATTTGTGATGAGCCTCTGCTTCAGCGTAAAAAACAATTAAAACAATTGATCGGCAAGGGCAATGCGGTGGTAAAGTATTCAGATCACATCGCTGTGGAGGGCGAGGCTTTCTTTGAAGCGGCCCGGGAAAAGGATCTCGAAGGCATCATCGCCAAAGAGGTAGACTCGCGGTATGTGCCCGGACAAAGAAGCGCCTCCTGGCTCAAGATCAAAAATCATAAATCCACGGAAGCCGTCATCGCCGGATTTACAGCGCCCGGTGGATCACGCCGTCATTTTGGTTCGTTGATTCTCGGCGCCTGGGACGGCGGTGAACTCAGATACATTGGTCATACCGGTACTGGATTTGATGATAAAAAACTCGCAGCCATTGCCGGCACATTGAACCGCATGGTGGTCAAACAATCGCCTTTTAAAAATGAGGTCAAAACCAACACGCCCGCCACATGGGTAAAACCCAGGCTGGTGGCAGAACTTAAATACACGGAGTGGACGAGCGGAGGTTTGTTGCGGCATCCTGTTTTTTTGAGGTTAAGAGAAGATAAAACATCAGAACAAGTAACCATGAGCGCTAGCCAGCCACTTAAAAAAAATGCCGTTACAAAGGTGAATACAGCAGTCAAAAATAA
>CAZFCR010000536.1:0-2466 GCA_964517305.1 uncultured Akkermansia sp. | reverse complement strand
AGAGCAAAGGACTGAAAATCCTTGTGTCCCTGGTTCGATTCCTGGAGGCACCACTGAAGTAGAAAAAGCCTTCCTGATATATATCGGGGAGGCTTTTTCACTTCAGTGGTGTCCCGAAGTGAAAGCGCGCAGTGCTTTCTACTTCGGGAAGCGGTCTGCCAAAGGAAATTGCCGAAGGTAAAAATCCTGGTCCGGAAAACACGCAGTGGTTCATTCGGGCCGTTTGAGTTTTTAAAAATGCGTGGATAATAAAAACCGAGCGGAGCGAGGCATTTTGTTATCGCAGGCCAGGTCACGAAGTGAAAGCGCGCAGTGCTTTCTACTTCGGGAAGCGGTTCCAAAGGAACTGTGCTGAAAGCACAGAATCCTGGAGGCAGCACAATCCGCCATAAAAAAAACTTACCGGCATAAAGCGCAGAGCGAAAAAAAGCTCGCTTTTTTGAAGCGATGTGCATAAAATACAAGCCGAGCGGAGCAAAATACCTATCTTTAAATCACTTTGCCTTGAACCCAAATGAAAAGAACGTTTCAATACTTTGCACTGTTTATTTTAATACTAAAATTTTCCCTGAGCAATGCGCAGGGCGGATTCAGGTCAAGGATCTATCTCCCTGGGAGTGTTACACACGTATCAAAAGCAATTTTTGAAAAATCAGACGGGACTTACATAGCCGCAGGAATTTCTCTTGATACAGTTAACGGTGTTTATTTTAATCGTTTGGTGTTAATGGGTCTTGACGCTAAAGGAAATCTAAACTGGTTTAAGAAATACGGCTCAAAACATTCTGAAATTCTTGAAAACCCGCTCACGACAAGGTCATTTTTTAGGGCGGGAGATTTTTTATACCTCACCAGTTCTATTGTCGAAAACTCAACATACCAGACAACTTTGTTTAAATTTGACTTAAATGGCGATTCTATTTGGCAGAGAAAATATTCAATGCAAGGAATAGATCTAATCGGACAGATGGGTTCCACGAGTGTGGATGGAGGTTTTTTATTGACTGGCTTTGCTCAAAATACAGTAAATAGTACCAGCCCATGCTTTGTTTTGAAAACAGATTCGGACGGTCAGGAACTATGGAGGAAGCTTCTAAATAAAACCACCCCAAACGTTAGCGATGGAAAATCAATCTGTCAGGACAGCACCTCAAAAAAGATTGTCATTGTCGGATATCAGTATAATGTACCTGTGAACAGTATCGACAATATTCTAATTTTGGATAGTCTTGGCAACCAATTAACCCAACATTCTTATGAAAACGAGTCAATTAGTGTGCTGTACGATCTTGTGCAGGCTAAAAAAAACGAATTTATAGCCATAGGAAGCGGAGGAGTGTCGAATGGCTTTGGCAAACCTAAATTAAGTAACGCTACAGTATCGAGATTTCATCTTGACAGTGTTGTCAAGCCGATGTGGCGCGTAATGATCGATAAACCAACACCCTCTAATCACAATCAGTGTGTCGATCAGCATTCGAATGGCGATTTACTCATAGGTGGGCTGATTGACAGCTCAAGTAATGTTCTAGTTGCACATAGCCGTTTTTCAAGGCTTAACGCCAGTGGAAACATCCTCTGGCGGAAATATTATTATTATGGTGCTCTTGACTCAACAACCTCAGCATTTACGATTGCGTCCCTTAAAACTCTAAAATCTGGCGGCTGGATTGCTTCATTCAAGATGAGGTTGACCGTTCCTAATAATCCTTTCTTTTTTGTGAAGTACGATAGTACGGGTTGTGATACTACCGAATACTATTGCAAGACAGTAGGCTTAAACGAACATGTTTTAGCAGGAACGCTTATTTACCCTTCACCGGTAAATGACCGTCTGAATATTGAACTTCCTATAGTTTCTAACGTGGATGTGATTATTACAAATATAATCGGACAGGAAGTTAAAACTGAACGCATTATAGGCCAGATTGATTATCAGATCAATATGGCCGATCTTCCGGGAGGTATTTATGTAGTTTCCTTGCGACAGGGAAAAAATAATGTGTTTCAGAAAAAGGTGGTGAAGATAAATTAAGGACGTGAGCTCTTTATATATGAGAAGTAGTTTTATTATCGCGGGCCGGTCCAAAAAAATTGATGGGTCCTCTCAAAAGCCATTTTTGATCAGTTTCTTAATTACTATCCCCTGATCAGCCGTTCTGATAACCGCAAAATAAATCCCCGGCTCCAGATCTCTCAGGTCAACAATTATTCTTTCTGAATAACAATCAAGTTCTTTGATTTTATTTGAAGCCACATCGTAAATTTCAACGCCTGTAATGATTTTGTCCGCTACTTCGATAAAAAATTTTGAGTTCGCCGGATTTGGATAAACGCGGGCAGCGAGGTTCATGCTTTTTTCCGTCAAAGAAGTAAACATCGGTCCACATTCAGCCACAAACGAGCCTGGATATGCTATATCAGTTCCGTTAAAGAGGAACGGCGGACCGCTAACCCAACCATTTA
>CAZFCR010000535.1:0-2468 GCA_964517305.1 uncultured Akkermansia sp. | reverse complement strand
GGGTAGTAATTAGTTAGCTTCAATGCGGGCGGACATAACATACGTAAAATGACAGGCAGACAAATAATCATAATTCTCCTTTTAATCTGGACGACTTGTCTTTTCGGACAAGGTTTCAAGAACGGAGAAAATCTCTACAATAAACCGCATCACAAAGAGGCGGCCGACAAGGCATTGACAAAAATGCAGAACTGCATGAAAATTTGGTATTTCAAGGACAAAAAAGTGTATGACAACACTCTTGCGCCCATTTTAGACGACGACGGAAAAGGTTACGCGGACTTCATCCAAATAAAACTCTCGGAAAACAATATCATGGTTTTATATATAAGTAAACTCAAACAAATTGTCGACAAAAAAGAATACGCCAGCAATTTAGTTGCAGTTACTTCTTACTTTGTTAAGTACGGCGAAATCGACAAATCGACAATTAAATATTGTTGGCTGGAGAAAAAAAGAATCTATCCTGAAAACAACGAGTTCACGGAAGAAATATGGTTAACTAACGGCATGTATCTCGTTATGACAGACCGACAATATTTGCAGACTTTAGTAATTAAAGGCATAAAGGAAATTGACTTAATCAATATGGGCGCAAACTTCTGCAACTAATAACTTACTTAGCAAACAATGGACTTTAATGACATAAAATCACGACTTGACAGAACTCTCGCTTCGATGAACGCCCGGTTTGACGACGATTATAAAAAGCACACAAATATAAAATTCATCGAGACAAAAGGCGGCACTGGTGTTTCCCTGACATTCGGTAAGGACAGCAAAGCAGACGTTGAGGCAAAAATATTTTCTGTCCTTCATAATCTCGCCAGCCTTAAGGATCATTTAAAAAACTGTTTGCAAAAAAACGGACACAACAAAAACATTGTTGAAAATGAAATCAATTCATCTCTTCATTTACAAGTACTCATTGACTTAGTTAACGCTGACAAACATGAATATCCGTTAACTAAAACAAAACGCTCGAACAAAGACCCAATTATAAAAAATGCTGAACAAGCACTAAAACTTGGTGGTACAAAGGCTGGCGATGTTTCTGAAGCCACCATTGGTAATGACGGACATTTAATTGTTCATGGAGTTCCTCCTAAAATAACTATCACCGCAGACATTTGCGACAGCTCTGGTACTTTATTATTTAATTTAAATACGCTTGTTGACATTTGCTATTCAAAATGGGACGAAATAGCAAAGAAATATAATTGCGCGACTTAAACTGGGTGCGCCCGCACTAAAGCTAACAGCACCCTTGCGACCATTTTTTGCGCGGTAACGCTCAAATGTGTAACTTGACATAGCAAAAAACGGCGCAAGGCCGCAAACCGTTAGTGGCAAGGCTATGACGACACAACCCGACAGACAAATCGGGTTCTTTTTGATATTTTGTATTTTAGTAATTGCTTAAATAAACAAATTAACTATCTTTGCAATATGGACAACAATTCTTGCATACGACAACAAGCGGACATTAAACAAATAAACCGCTGTAAAGACCGAGTTTCAGAACTCAACGGCTCGTTTGACTATTTATCGAACGGACTTGAATTAGCGGGAAACAACGTGAGACTGAAAATTCTCTTTCTATTATATGAAGAAAAACGACTCTGTGTTTGTGATATGAGCGACATTCTTGGTATGACAATTTCGGCAATTTCACAACACTTGCGAAAACTCAAAGACCGAAAACTAATTGAAACCGAACGAGAAGCTCAAACCATTTTTTACTCATTGACAAAAGAGTATGAAAAAATGCTGAAACCGTTTTTTAAAATACTTGACGAAAACAAAATTTTAGAAACATTATGAAAACAGACAAAAAACTAATCGGAGCAGGACTTTTAACAGCAATTGCAGCTTCATTGTGTTGCATTACACCTGTCTTGGCTCTCATTGCAGGAACAAGCGGACTTGCTTCTACTTTTTCTTGGCTCGAACCTTTCAGACCGTATTTTATCGGTTTGACAATTTTGGTTCTTGGTTTTGCTTGGTATCAAAAGTTGAAACCTAAAAAGCAAATTGACTGCAACTGTGAGACAGAAGAAAAACCAAAATTCATTCAGTCAAAAATGTTTTTAGGAATTGTAACAGCATTTGCAATCGTTATGCTTGCCTTTCCATACTATTCAAGCATTTTCTACCCAAAGAAAGAAAAGCAAATCATAGTAGTGGACAAATCCAATATTCAAAAAGTAAAATTTACGATTAGCGGAATGACTTGTGCGAGTTGCGAAGAACACGTAAATCACGAAGTAAATAAATTGACAGGAATAATAAGTTCAAACGCTTCATATGAAAATGGAAATGCAATCATAGAATTTGACAACTCAAAAACAAATATTTCTGAAATCGAAAAAGCAATAAACTCAACAGGATATTCTGTAACCGACAAAAAAGAAAATTAAAATGGAAATCAAATTACAATCAACAATAACTTGCCCCAACTGCGGACA
>CAZFCR010000534.1:0-2469 GCA_964517305.1 uncultured Akkermansia sp. | reverse complement strand
GTTAAGGAAAGATGAAACGTACTTCAGGTAAACGCCGTCGAAAAGTGAAGCGTCGTAATCAATGTCGAAAGAAAGTCCATACAACTGGCTCAGCGGTGAAGCATTGGTTCCTGCGAATACATCGGCTTTCACCCACGTTCCCGGCAGAGCACCTCCTGGTGAAGTAACAACGTTGATGTCGCCGCTTGCAGCTGATTGTTGTGATGTTTTAAATGCATGTGTAAGCGAAAAATTGTTGAAGATGGCGATGGTGTCGGCCATGTTAATGGTACCGTTGCCATCACAGTCAGCGTGGCACTGGTTCTTAAAATTGCTGATGTATAAACCTGCCCAGTTACTGGCCATTTGCGCGTTGTAGCTGTTTCCACCAGGATTACGCGGATTACCGGTATTATTAAAGGCGAGTCCGATCTCAAACACGTCGAGGTTATCCACCACACCGTCGCTGTTAGCATCGCCCGGCCACACATCGGAGCAGGTGGTGTCCACTCCCACAACGCCTGAACCCCATCCATAACAGCCATTGTTCAATGTCCCGGTGACTGTATAGGTTGAAGTAAAATTGGGGATCACGCTGATGGTAGAATTGTTGGATGAATTGCTCCAGGTGTAGCTATTGGCCCCGCTTACCGTAAGGGTAGCGCTGGTGCCGCGGCAAACGGTACCAGATACCGCCACACTCAGCTGCGCCCAGGGAGTAACAGATACACAGTGGCTGGCCATTACTGTACAGCCTGCTGCGCTCTGGCCGATCACAGAATAACAAAATGAAGTGCTCGGACTGACAATCGCGATAGGCCCTGATACACCTATATTCCAGGTATAAATTTGTGCGCCGGAGGCCGTGAGCGTGCTTACTTCACCGGCACAAAGGAGTGAGTCGCCGATAACAGTTACCGTTGGCAGCGGATTGGGCGCACAATCAACACGCACCCTGAATGATGATTCGCAGGAGCTGCTATTGTCGCGAACAAATATTTCATAGTCACCGCAGGTGGGAGGTGTGTACACAGATACTGAAGATAAAACGCCCGGTGCGGGTGTACCTGGCAACGCAACCATTGTGTAGGATACTGCGCCGCCAGGTATCGGGTTGGTCTGCGCATTGTTAATGTTAATGCTAACCGGCTGGTTTGGACAGGTCATTGTAAAATTATCGGGCGAGCTGAGATCGAAAGTAGGGTTAACATTTCCGGCAGAACTCACCGCAATGGTTTCTGATACCGTACAATTGAGACCGGTATCGGTAAAATAAACGGTATAAGTGCCCGGCGCATTCAACAAAACAGAGGTGGTAGCGCCAGGTGTTGCAGCCAGTGGAACGTTTCCCGGACCCATCCAGCGAGTAACAACATTTTGGGAATAACTTCCCGTGGCTGTGATAAGTGTTGGTGTGTTACAACCGATGGATGCGGCAGCGGGCATTGTAATGATGGGGCATTGCGCTGTTGCAAAGACCGAAGCCAGTGTGGAGAATAAAAAATAAAGTTTTTTCATTTCTGAAGTGTTTAGATAAACAAATATTGTCACAGGGGTCCGCCTGTAAAAAACTGGTACAAGCCAGACCTCTGCATGGTTGGGTCAATTAAGAGAACAATCTCCGGTTTTAACAATACGTCTGGATAACGGCTCGGCAAAACGATGGCCCATCATTTGCAGCGTTATTCGTATTACAACAAATACCATGCTATACTTTTCTCATCCTTTAACACTTGTATTTTTGTAGTAAAGTAATTGTTTAATACTTTTATCAAAACATTAAACAAACAAGATGGCTAAAGTAGCGGTGATAGGGAGTGGATTTTCAGGGTTATCGGCTGCCTGCTACGCTGCCCATGCGGGTCACGAGGTAAATGTGTTCGAAAAGAACGACGAAATCGGTGGCCGCGCCCGGGTTTTCAGGGATCAGGGTTTTGTTTTTGACATGGGACCCAGCTGGTACTGGATGCCCGATGTGTTTGAACGTTTTTTTAACGATTTTGGGAAAACCAGCGCCGATTATTATGAACTCAAACAACTTGATCCGGCCTTCCAGATGTTTTTTAAAGATGCAGCTCCCCTGGTGGTGCCTTCCAATCTAAATCATTTATACGATCTGTTTGAATCCATTGAAAAAGGAAGCGCCCTTCGCTTAAAAAAATTCCTTGCTGAAGGCGAGCTGAAATACAAAGTGGCCATGGAAGAACTGATTTACAGGCCTTCTTTGTCGTGGTTCGAGTTTGCCAGGCCCAATGTGATCTCGGGAGCCATCAAAAGCAATATTCTGAGTTCGATGAGCGCTTACATCCGCGGTTTTTTTAAAGATCCGCGTCTCATAGCACTGATGGAATTTCCTGTCATCTTCCTTGGAGCGATGCCTGATAAGATCCCCGCGCTTTACAGCCTCATGAATTATTCAGCTTTTACGCAAGGCACCTGGTATCCGCAGGGAGGCATGTATACATTTATTGACGCGTTGGTCAAGCTTGG
>CAZFCR010000533.1:0-2471 GCA_964517305.1 uncultured Akkermansia sp. | reverse complement strand
CGATTAAAGGAAGGGATCACCACATCCACCAAGGAAAAAAAAGAAACGCCTGAAGGATTGTGGTACAAATGTCCGTCCTGCAAAAAAATTCATACCGTTCAGGATCATTCCGACAATAAATATGTTTGCTCAGAATGTGGTTACCACGAACGCATCGGCAGCAAAGAGTATTTTGAAGTGATTTTTGATAACAACCAGTTCACCGAACTGCCCGAAAGTCTGGTAAGCGGCGATCCGCTCGATTTTTCTGATACCAAAAAATACACCGACCGTTTAACAGATACCATTAAAAAAACCGGCATGAAAGACGCTTTAAGGAGCGCTTACGGCAAGGTGCATGGTTACGACCTCGTGGTATGTTGTATGGACTTTAGTTTCATCGGCGGCAGCATGGGCAGTGTAGTGGGCGAAAAAATAGCCCGTTCCATTGACTTTTGTCTCAAAACCCGCTCTCCATTGCTCATTATTTCAAAAAGCGGCGGCGCCCGTATGATGGAAGCTGCTTTTTCTCTGATGCAGATGGCTAAAACGTCCGCTAAACTCAGCCAGCTGGCAAAGGAAAAGATCCCTTACATTTCTTTATTAACCGATCCTACCACGGGTGGTGTAACTGCCAGTTATGCCATGCTTGGAGATCTTAATATTGCAGAACCAGGCTCCCTGATTGGATTTGCAGGACCACGCGTAGTGAAAGAAACCATTGGGAAAGACCTTCCGAAAGGGTTCCAGACCGCAGAGTTTGTGCTTGAGCACGGTTTTCTTGACAAGATCGTTCCGCGCATGGAATTAAAATCCCAGCTCGGCCAGTTTCTTAAATTTTTCAAGAATTAAGAACGCGTCCAAAAACCGGATCAAGGCTTTTAAAGTTTCACAGGCTGCTTGTATTAAGATGGCCCAATTCTGCTGAATTTGCTCGCTCAGCAAGGCAACTTTCATGGAAAACATGATTTTTCTGATAAGATAAGGCAGCCGCGCTTCTTCTTTTACCGCCATCCCGTTAATCTGACCCAACTTTTTGTTATCTTTATTCGTAATAATAATAAAGACAGGTTATTCCAATGATTATTCAGCCCCAACTGATTGCCTTGTGCATTAAGCAGGACCGAAAGGCTGAATATGAATTGTATAAACTTTCCTACAGTTACCTCATGAGCATTTGCATGCGGTACGCAAGGGACAGGGATACTGCTTCGGAAGCTTTGAACATGGGTTATCTGAAAATATTGAACAACCTCAGGAATTACAACCCTGACATACCATTTAAAGCCTGGATCCGGCGCATCATGGTAAATACCCTGATTGATGAATACCGGAAACAGAAACGGGAACGCGAAAAGGTAACCTACGTGGAAGAGTATTATGAAACAAGCGACTTTTCTGAAGTGAACGAAGCACTCAGCAAAATAAATTACAAACAGATCCTGGAACACATCAACAAACTGCCAGAGGCCACAAAAAAAGTATTTAATCTTTTTGTCATTGATGGTTATTCGCATAAGGAGATTGGTGAGTTGCTGGATGTAAGCGAGGGCACTTCCAAATGGCATTTAAATGCCGCGCGGCAGAAATTAAAGGAATTAATTGGAAACAGTGTTTTTACAGGGGTGTAAAAAATAAAGGAACAAGGGTAATAGACTAAACAAAATGAGTTACGAAGAAGAGTTTGATAAGATCATCCGGCAGAAGGCAGAAGAAGCGAACTACGGCTTTGATGAGAGGCATTGGGATAAAGCCAGGCAGTTGATTGATGAAGATCGGGCCGCCGCTGCAAAGATCCGTTTTAAAAGCCTGTACCTGCCAGGTGCGCTCATACTGATCCTTGGCGGATTATCTGTGTGGACCCTGATTTATTTTATGAATCCTGTTGTTGAAACAGGGGAGCAAAGAAACGAACTCATGGCCGATGCGTCGCTGCCCATGAATGTTTCACAACCTTTCGAGACCGGAAACGGATCCATCCATCCTGCCAGTTCAGGCCCGAAGAAATCAATACCACAGCCAGCCACTAAAAACAATGCGCTTAAAACAGGTTCGGCTCCGGAGAAACACAACAGCCCAATTGTAAGTGCGCGTCAGCTTCCTGCTGTCCCTGCAATCGAAAGTCAGCGTTCGACAACAGCGGCCGAACCGGTGCAGCAAACCGCATTAGAAACTACAACTACAAAAGAAATGAGCAATTCTGCCGGACAGCAACCAGCTGAAGAACCAACAGTTGTAATGGCTGGTGGCGATGCTGCCGGACAAGCGGCTGAGATCGTAACGCAGTATAACGTGGTTGCAGAAGCACCCGCAATGGAAACAGAAGCCGGTGAAACGTCCATCAGTTTGTTGTATCCTTTTTCGGCCGCTTTGACCAGCAGCGTGACCGATTACCAGATCCGCACCTCTCCTTTTGTTTTGCTAGCAAGATACGATGATGATTATTTTCAGACTACCCAGCGTAAAAAACACTACCTGAACATTGAAGCAGG
>CAZFCR010000532.1:0-2476 GCA_964517305.1 uncultured Akkermansia sp. | reverse complement strand
GGAGTGAGTACAATCTCGGCGATCACATCCTGAGCCAGTACCATTTTAAAAATTACACGCGGCAATTTCCCAACGGCAAACACGTAGAGGAGTGTTATTTTATGAATGCCTATTGTTATTTTCTGAACTCACCCACTTACAAACTGGATCAAACCTACACCAAAAACGCCATCAAGGAGTTTCAATCGTTTGTTGACCAGTATCCCGAAAGCCCGAGGATTGACAGCTGCAATAAACTCATTGACCAGTTGCGCCTGAAACTGGAGCGCAAGGATTACGAGATCGTAAAACAATATTACAAACTCAGCGACTGGAAGGCCAGTATTGTTGCCGCCAGAAATTATTCTAAAGAATACCCGTCGAGTGCTTATAACGAAGAGATGTATTACATGCTCATTGATTCGTATTACCTGCTGGCCATTAACTCTATTCCTTCAAAAAAAGAGGAGCGGCTGAACGGTGCCATCGAGAATTATGTAAAATTTTTAGATTTATACCCCAATAGTTCGTATCTTAGCCGCGCTGAAAGCATTTACACCAGCTGTAAAAGAATTAAAGAAAATTTAAACAACAATGGATTTTAAGAAGACCAACGCAGAACAAAGCATCGTTACACGTGATATCCGCAGATTTGACGGACCAACCGGCAACATTTACGAAGCGGTTTCCATCATGAGCAAACGCGCCAACCAGATCAGTTCCGAAATTAAAGAAGAATTATCAGGTAAACTGCAGGAGTTCAGCAGCCACACTGATAATCTTGAAGAAGTGTTTGAGAACCGCGAGCAGATCGAGATCTCCAAACATTATGAAAAACTGCCTAAACCAACCCTTATTTCTATCCAGGAATTTCTGGAAGACAAGGTGTATTACCGTAATCCAACCAAGGAAAACAAATAATCAACCATTTTGAACGTAATAAGGCAGTAAGCAACAGCTCTACTGCCTTTTTGCTTTAAACCAGATGCTGCAGTCGAAAAAGATAATCTTAGGCGTTACCGGCGGAATAGCCGCGTACAAATGTGCGCAACTGGTTCGCCTTCTGATTAAAGAAGGTGCTGAAGTAAAAGTAGTGATGACCCCTGCGGCCTGCGATTTTGTAACGCCAAAAACCTTGTCGGTGCTCAGTAAAAACGAGGTGCTGATTGATTTTTTTGATGCTGATCACAACTGGAACAATCACGTGAAACTGGCCGGCTGGGCCGATCTGATCATCATTGCGCCTCTCACAGCCAATACACTGCATAAAATGGCAGCCGGCGCCTGCGACAACCTGTTGCTGGCAGTTTATCTTTCGGCCACTTCAAACCTATTCGTGGCCCCGGCCATGGATCTTGAAATGTACCGGCACGCCACGGTTAAAAACAACCTCGATAAACTGAAAGATCTCGGTCATCATATCATTCCTGCCGAAAAAGGAGAGCTGGCCAGTGGTTTAAGCGGCGAAGGCCGGATGGCGGAGCCGGAAAACATTGTCAGTTTTATAAAAACTTCGCTGGCTCAGTCGCTTCCCCTTGCTGGAAAAAAAGCCCTGGTGAATGCCGGTCCCACTTACGAAGCCATTGATCCCGTCCGTTTTATTGGCAACCGCAGCAGCGGAAAGATGGGCGTTGCGCTTGCCGCGGCCCTCAGCGCTGCAGGTGCCGGGGTAACGCTGGTGTTAGGGCCCAGTTACGAATTGCCGCCAGCGGGTATTGAAGTGGTAAGAGTGGAAAGCAGCGACGAAATGTATGAGGCCATGACACGGTTTTACGGGGCAGCCGACATTGTGATCTGTTCTGCGGCAGTTGCGGATTACAAACCTGTGAACGTGAGCAACTCAAAGATCAAAAAGAAGGACGAGCTGATGGATCTTCCGCTGCAAAAAACAAAGGACATTCTTGCAAGTCTGGGCGCATCAAAAACACATCAGTTGCTGGTGGGTTTTGCGCTCGAAACCGATAACCTGATGGAATACGCCGGCTCCAAACTCCGGAATAAAAATCTCGACATGGTGGTGGCCAACTCTGCATCTGAGCAGGGAAGCGGATTCGGGACCGATACCAACAAGATCACCATCATTGATAAACACAATAAAATCACTAATTTTGAGTTAAAGTCAAAGCCTGAAGTGGCCGCCGACATTGTTAACCATATAATTGACTTTCTACACCAAAATGAATAAAGTTCTCGCCGCCCTGTTTATAATGATCACGCTGTCTCAGAAAGCGCAGGAACTGATGTGCCAGGTTACCATCAATACCGAACAGATCCAGGGTACAGTGAACAAACAGGTTTTTGAACAACTGCAGAAGTCGATCTACGAATTTATGAACCAGCGCAACTGGACCAACGAAACCTTTGGCACGCAGGAAAAAATTGAATGTTCTTTTTTTATCACCATCAAAGAAGCCCTGGGTACTGATGAATATTCAGGATCCATCCAGGTAACCAGCCGCCGCCCGGTTTCTAAAAGTTCGTATTACACCCAGGTGCT
>CAZFCR010000531.1:0-2488 GCA_964517305.1 uncultured Akkermansia sp. | reverse complement strand
GCAGGGATCATCACCATGCCGGTTAAAAGTGAGTTTTTGTAAATAGAGTACGCGTTCATGACTGGCGGACCGGTTTCTCCGCTGATTTCTTCATCCATGTTTATTTTTGCGCTTGCGCCCATAGCATAAGCATTGCCGTTGCGCCCGCAGCCAATGTTGTCCACAGTGATGTCAAAGTTGCCGGCTCTGCCCTGGGCCTGCATGGTGAGTGCCGTTTTTCCGTTAGGAATATTAAAACCAATGTTACCGTTTCCCCATATGCTGAATTTATTGATGTCGGTGATCCGAAGTTGAAAATATGGCCAGTAGAGTTCCATGTCCAGTTCAAGTCTGTTGCGCCCGGCGAAGAGGGCTCTCTGAATACTGATGTTGATCTTTTCTTCTGAGCTGCCCGCCGGGTTAAATGTAAACGTTGTGTTCTGGAGTCCGTTCACAAGATAACCTTCATTAAAACCTTCGTCTCCAAGTTCAATTCTGTACGGGAAACTCCTGGCTGTGTCGATCACCGGGATCAGAATCCCTCCCTGTATAAAGGCATTCGCAATTTCACTCGCTTCAGATCTGATATAGAAAATAGCTTGTTTGCTTGTGAATCCATTGAACTTCAAAGAGTCGGATAGGCTGAGGCTGGTTGTGGATTGCAGATAAAGCCCCTTGTGTGTGATGTAAGCCACATTGCTGTCGGGCTCGGAATTTGCAAATGTAAATGTTTGGGCCAGGGGCATGCTTAACTGTCCGCTGATCTCTGTTTTTGCAGGAAAGTGAAGTGCCGCGGTTTCAATGTAAACACCTTTCCAGGTGCTGTCTTGTGCAAATGTTCCGGGTGAACGGGTTTCATCAAGATCAATAACATAAGTTTTTGGAGCGAAGGCAAATCCGGTGTTTTTACTAAGCCTAAGCGCCGAGGAGTTATTGTTTTGTTCTTCGCGGATATAGTGTAATTGCGCGGCCTTGCGAATGGAAAGCTGGCAGTTATTTCCCGATGCATCGTTAACCTTTGAGGGCAGATGTACAAATCCGTCCAGTTCCATTTCGTATTTGGATTCATAGATGCTGATGTTGCTCACAGGATTAAGATGTATTAAAAAACCTGCGGGTTCTGCAAGGCTGAAGTTCTGATGATCGGCAATGTAAATGGGCGTGTTGTTATTAAGGTAAAAGGTTTGGTTGGCCAAAGTCAGGTGGCAGCGCCGCGATGTAAGGGTCTGCAGGTGTCCCGAACTTCCCGGATGCGGCAGGTTCCAGCGCACATGACCAGATAGTTTTACACCGCTGGTATTCACAAGAATGCTGTCGGGCGAGAAGAAAGCTTGTTTATTTTCGGCAAATGTTCGTGGCGAAAGCGTGTAGTCAGGTGTGGTGATGGCCGAACGAATTTGTCCGGCATGCATCACCCATTCATTATTGCCAATAGCAGTGATGGAAATATTGCTGAAGCTGAATTCGGTCGGCGTGTTGCCCCAGGCCGAATTGAGTGTTGTTCTGCAGGTGCCGGAGATCACCTGGTTTGTTTTGTCATAATCAGTGAGCCGCGTGACCTGCATCAGAAATCCTCCCGCAATAAAGTATTCTATTTCGGGCGGACCGGTAAAAGTGAACACACTGCTTTTTGCAATGTCCTGGTTGCCACTTCGCGCGTATACCTGCCAGGCATACCTGCCCATACGGCGGATATTGGCCCAGATGGCAACAGGGATCGTTTTCTCCATGATCTGATTGGTATTGGCAAGATAGGTTTGCTGGAAAAAAGGGAGATTGTCAACCATCGCGTCTTCGGGATCCTGGAGTGAATCAACGGGTACGAGTTTCAGTGTGTAGCTGATCATTTGAGAGGGGAGGGCTTTCACCGGCCTTTTCCACCTGAATTCAGAAGCGGTTCCGAGTGTAAACTGGAAATCCTGTACCGGCCTGATCAATTCTATGGTGTCGTTTTCAGCATAACCATAATGAAAATAACACGGCATTGAATAACCATTGTTTTTAAAACTGCTTCTCCCGTTCTGTTCATCGGCCTTCACCGTAAAAACATACCGTGTTCCTTTTTCAAGAGGCGGATCGATATTGGTATACAGGTAACTGGTAGTCTGCAATTGCTGCGATTCCCAGATAGGTAGCGCCTGGTTGTTAAGGATAGCCGTGTAGGGATTGACCCAGCTGTTGTTGACCTCGTACAAGCGGATGGTGTAGCGGATATCTTCGCGCATGGCGTTGCCATTGGCATTGCCACGTTGCCACTGAAACAAAATGTTTTGCAGCGCAATGTTCTCAATTACGCTGCCACAGGCCGGACTGGTGATCAGAGGCGGGTCGCTCAGACTAAGGTAAGCACTTGCGCAGGAAGGATGCGACAAAGCGCGCCCGCTTTCGTAGTCAATGGCTTCAAAACAAAAGCTGTATAAACCTTCTGGTAGCCGGTGACTGATCTGTAGCTGCGCACGACTGATATTGACAAAGTCGAGATTGTCGTAATTAAAATAATAGGCAAGGT
>CAZFCR010000530.1:0-2493 GCA_964517305.1 uncultured Akkermansia sp. | reverse complement strand
CATTTTACCAGCGGATCAAAACCTAATTTCCGGATGCTGGACGCAGGATAATTTTCTAAACCAGCCTGTCTTATTTGTGTGTTCGGGGACTGGTGAAAGACGGCCTTTTAAAGGGGCCGTCTTTTTTTTGGTTTGTTTAGTTATTGCGGAGATTATCGAGCAGGTAACGGTAGGCAAGTTGCCTGAAAGTTTTGTTGTGAATTTTCCGTAGTTCCAGTAATTGCGGTAATCCGCGTGTAAAGATCTCAAGGTTCTGGTATTCCACTTTGTCATCGTGCAGGATCTTCACCATTACTTTGTAATGTTTGAAATTAATGTTTTCGTCATTAAGATCTTCCCGCCTATTTTCTCTGTTCCTAATCATCTTGATGCTTTGTCCCTGTATTATGCCTTAATTATCCCGTTTTACAGATGATAAGATGGCGGTGTTTTCAGGAGAATACTGAACTATCATAAAATCAGGTGCCATTCTGCACCCGTGTAAAACCAATGTTTTTTTGTGGTGTTTTTTGGTCAGCCCTGTGCAGGACCCGGAAAAAGTTCGGTGGAATAAAAATACGGGGCATTCATCGGCTCCCGATTGTAGAGATAAGTCGCCATTTTAAACGGCTGGAATAAAATATCATATTCGGTCCGGTTGTCAGCCTTGTGATGCCGCGGTTCTGGCCAAAATGTGACTTGGTATCAAAATTAGAGAATTTAATGCGGAAAGGCATGCCTGTTCCACTACGCGGATGCGCATATTCCGGAATTACGACATACGACTGCTGTTGATCTGCCTGCTCTTTACGGCTTTTACTGCCGGGGCACAAACCGAGGCCAAAGATTCGCTGCGTATTTATAAAAAGATAAAAAAGGCAGCTTCCCGTTACCGGCTTACGCGTATGGCTTACGACCTTGTGTTTGTTGATCCTGAACCCCGCGAATATCCCGCACAGCCGGCTTCGGGCGAAGAAAAAAATGTAAATCCTTATCTACTTTATCCGGGAAAGATCATCCGAAAGGTTCACATCAAAGTGCTTGATCCTTTTGGTAATTCGGTCAACGACACGGTTCCGAAAAAAGTTAATCTGGCCCAGGCTGCGGGCAACAGGGTTCACCTGAAAACGCGCCGGTGGATAGTGTTTAACCGCCTGCTTTTTAAAGAAAACGATACGGTAAATCCCCTGGCGCTCAGTGAAACCGAAAGGGTTTTGCGTGAAGCCGTGTTTGTAAACGATGCCCGTGTATTTATAGCGCCCACACCAAGCCGCGACAGCATTGATGTTTATGTGATTGTGCATGATAAATGGCCAATTACGGTGCCGGTGCTTGTAACGGATGTGAGCGGAAACATCAAGTTCAGGAATACCAATCTTTTTGGGCTCGGTCAGCAGTTTGAGCATTACGTGGGTTTCAGGCGACCCGATCTTTTTGATTTTAATGGGTATTACAACATCGCTAACATCGACGAAACTTTTATTTCCTCGCGTCTGGGTTACGTCAAGAATAAAGACTTTACTTCGGCAACGATCAGTTTCGACAGGCCTTTCTTTTCCCCATTGGCGCGCTGGGCGGGTGGTTTGTCGGTGAATCATACCTGGCGCAACTACGCTTTTAACGATACCGTTAAACAGGAGATCAGGGATTTGCCGCTTAATCTGCTCGGCTATGATGTGTGGCTGGGCAAAAATTTTAAACTCAACCGAAGTAAAACGCTTTTTAATCAGAGCACCAACATCATTGTGGGCGCGCGTTATTTTAAAAACACCTTTGTTGAACGGCCTCCCGTGGAAATTGATACCGCACGATCTTACCTGAACTGGGGCGCTTACATCGGGAACCTTGGTTTCGCGGTGCAGCAATATTATAAGGACAAATACATTTACCGTTTCGGGGCTAACGAAGATGTGCCGGAAGGCCTGATCATGCAGTTTATTTACGGCGCCTATAAAAAAGAAAACAATAAACTCCGGTTTTACAATGGGGTGGAAGTAGGCCGTGCAAAACATTTTGACTTTGGTTACCTTTCCGCCACTTTTTCCTATGGTGTGTTTTACAATAAAAAAGTTGCAAACGATGTAACTACCAATTATAACCTTTATTATTTCAGTGAATTGTTACGATCAGGCAAATGGTTCTTCAGACAATTTATCAATTATAACCTGGTGCATGGCGAAAACAAACTGGGAGCCGAAACCATTACACTGCGGCCCGATGAGTTGTATGGTTTTAACAATGGCACACTGGTGGGCAATACCAAAATGGTGCTGAATTCAGAAACGGTGGCCTACATGCCTTATACTTTTATCGGATTCCGTTTTGCCCCTGTGCTCATGGCAGGATTCGGAATGATTGGTGATGGAAGGAATGGCGTATTTAAAAGCCGTTTGTTTCAGGGGTATTCTTTAGGGGTGATGATCAGGAATGAAAATCTGCTTTCAAGTACCTTTCAATTCTCTTTTGGATATTATCCCTTTTTGCCGGATGGCCGCAATAATGTACTGCTGTATA
>CAZFCR010000529.1:0-2501 GCA_964517305.1 uncultured Akkermansia sp. | reverse complement strand
CACACCATGAACGCAGCTGTAATCAAACTCTATGCCCTGGCCTATGCGGTTAGGACCACTTCCAAGGATCACCACTTTCTTTTTATTGGTGGCAACGCTTTCGTTTTCGTCCTCAAAGGTAGAGTAGTAGTAAGGCGTTTTGGCTTCAAATTCGGCGGCGCAGGTGTCTACCAGTTTGTAAACGCGTTTAATGCCTGAATCGTTTCGTTTGGTGTATACTTCACTTTCTTTGCAGCGCAATAAGTGAGCGATCTGCCTGTCGGCATAACCTTTCTGTTTGGCTTCGTATAAAATTTCACGCGGCAGATCTTTCAGAGAGAATTTTTCGATCTCTCTTTCAAGAGCGATCAGTTCTTCTATCTGCTGCAGGAACCACATGTCTATTCTTGTGAGTTTCTGAATTGTTTTTGTAGAGATCCCGAGTTTCATGGCGTCGTAGATCATAAACAGGCGGTTCCAGCTCGGACGCTCCAGGGCACGGAGCAGTTCTGCCTGATCGGTGATCTCTTTTCCATCGGCGCCTAAACCATTGCGTTTGATCTCTAAACTCTGACACGCTTTCTGAAGCGCTTCCTGGAAACTTCTGCCAATGGCCATCACTTCGCCTACCGATTTCATCTGAAATCCTAACTCGCGGTTGCAGCCTTTAAATTTATCGAAGTTCCAGCGTGGGATCTTCACGATTACATAATCGAGCGTAGGTTCAAAATACGCTGAACTGGAGTTGGTGATAACATTGATGAGTTCATCGAGGCGATATCCGATCGCCAGTTTTGTAGCGATGCGCGCAATTGGATAACCGGTGGCCTTGCTCGCCAGAGCCGACGAACGCGAAACACGTGGGTTGATCTCAATGGCAATGATGTCTTCTTTCTCATCGTTGCTCACTGCAAACTGTACGTTACAACCGCCTGCAAAATTACCGATGCTGCGCATCATCATGATGGCCATCGTGCGCATTTTCTGATACGTGCTGTCGCTGAGTGTCTGCGCAGGAGCCACAGTAATGCTGTCTCCGGTATGCACACCCATCGGATCAAAATTTTCGATTGAACAGATGATCGCCACATTGTCGCTGCTATCACGGAGCAATTCGAGTTCGTATTCTTTCCAGCCAAGCACGGCTTTGTCAATCAGTACTTCATGTATGGGAGAAGTTTGCAGACCACGGTTGAGCAGGGCGTCAAAATTTTCTTTTTCGTAAACCACCGATCCACCGCTGCCGCCAAGGGTAAACGAAGGGCGGATCACAAGCGGGAATCCAAATTCCTGGGCTTTTACCTTCAAGGAATGATTTGGCAATGCGGCTTGGGGCCATTGGCACGTTGATTGTGTTCATGCGCTCGCGAAACTGGTCGCGGTCTTCGGTAACTTTAATCGCCTCAACATCCACACCAATCATGCGCACTTTGTATTTGGCCCAGATCCCCAACTCTTCGCATTTCATGGCAAGATTGAGTGCTGTTTGACCGCCCATGGTAGGAAGCACTGCGTCTATTTTTCTTTCTTCAAGAATCTTAACGATGGATTTAACCTCCAGTGGCAACAGGTAAATATGGTCTGCTGTTACCTTATCCGTCATAATCGTGGCCGGGTTGGAATTGATCAGGGTTACTTCAATTCCTTCTTCGCGTAAACTGCGTGCAGATTGAGATCCCGAATAATCAAATTCACAGGCTTGTCCGATAACAATGGGCCCCGATCCTATGATCAGAACGGATTTGATGGAAGTGTCTTTAGGCATTTTTTTATGTTAGATTAAAATCGTGCAAAGATAAGAGACATGCGCTTACCGCAAAAGAAAGATGTTCAACAATTCAAACATTTCATAAAAAATCCCGGAACTTTTGATCCCGGGCTTAATAACAAATATGAAAAATGTTTCCTTATTCTGGAGAATGCGCTGCCGGCTCTTTTTTACCTTTTGCTTCTGCAACTACAATGTTGCGTTCGTAATGCATGGTGCCATTCAACGCGTTGATGGCAGCATTGCCTTCCGCGTCATTGGCCATCTCAACAAATCCATACCCTTTGCTGCGGCGGGTTTCTTTGTCTTTGATGATCCTTACACTTGTAACTTCACCGTACTGTGAAAAAAGTTCTGTGAGAGCTTGTTCTCTTACTTTGAAACTGATGTTGCTGATAAAAATGTTCATAGTTGTCTATTTTTTTGTGTGTGTTTAGTAAAGGTATGGAAAAAAAATAGCGGCACAAATATTTTTACAAAATATGTTAAATCGTAATAAATTTTTAACATTTATCCAATGTAGGCCTCAACGCTGATCTCTACGTTGGCGTCTTTAGGCAGACGGGCAGCCTGGATAGTGGCACGGGCCGGAAAATCCCCTTTAAAATAAGAGGCGTAAACCTCGTTTACATGCACAAAATTGTTCATGTCGTTTAAAAAAATGGTGCTTTTTACCACATTGTCAAAGCTGCAGCCGCCTGCTTTTAAAATAGCGCCAATGTAGTCCATCACCATTTTTGTTTCTTCCTTGATG
>CAZFCR010000528.1:0-2503 GCA_964517305.1 uncultured Akkermansia sp. | reverse complement strand
ATGACGAGCGAATACCTGGATGGCTTTTTCGACCTCAACATTCTCAACTTCAACTATTCAATGAATACGTTTCAGAAGTACACGCACTACTCTATCCTATTCCCGCAGCAGAACAACGTACGCTTTACAAAAAGCGGCAATTACATCATGTATGTTTACGCCAATGCAGATCCTAAAAATCTGGTGCTCAGCCGCAGGTTCATGGTGTACGACGAAAGGGTGAACATACAGGGCAATTTCAGGCAGCCCATTGGCGGTGGTGAACAATACAACAAACAACACATTGATTTTACGATCAGCAGCGGCAATTACGAACTCACCAATCCTTTCCGCGACATGAAAGTGGTACTTACTCAGAACAACCGCTGGGACAACGCGGTAACGGATATTAAACCCACTTTTGTAAACGGTCACCAGTTTGTGTATTCACTGGATGATGCGAGTACATTTAATGGCGGCAACGAATTCCGCTTCTTTGATTCACGCAGCCTGCGATTCCTTACAGAAAAAGTGAAAGAGATCTACCGGGATGAGAATCTGAAAAATCATGTGGTCCTTTATCCTGAAGAAAACAGAAGTGTAAAACCTTATCTTTTTTACAACGATTTTAACGGCAATTTTGTGATCCGCAACCGCGAAAGCCAGGGTAATATGGATGTGGAAGCCGATTACGTGAATGTTGATTTTTTTCTTCCTTACCCGCAACCTGAATCAAAAGGTAATTTTTACATCATGGGTAAACTTACCGACTGGCGCATGAACAAGATGAGCAAACTTACTTATAACTACGACCGCCTGGGGTATGAAGCGAGCCTGTACTTAAAGCAAGGCTTCTACAATTACATCTACGTTTTAAGCAACGACAATAAAAAAAGCGGAGATGAAACCGTAGTGGAAGGCAACCACTGGGATACAGAAAATGACTACAGCATCTTTGTGTACCATCGCAAGTTCGGCACCTATTACGATCAGTTGCTGGGTTACAGAAAATTAAATTCGCTGAAAAGATAGTTGTCCGAACTGGGTTAATTTTCAGACCTTTCGTTTGGGATTGTCTGCCAGGAAAGCTTTCCAGCCCGTGTACGATTTACCCGCAACACCTACTGAACGATTCTGGTAATGGTGGCAGAGAGCGGCGCCAAGAGCATCGGTAGCGTCGAGGTATTCGTGATCATTTGTCAGCCCCAGGATCTGCTGTAACATCGCCGCCACTTGTTCTTTACTGGCGTTTCCATTACCCGTAATGCTCATCTTTATTTTTTTGGGAGAATATTCTGTCACCGGCAGATTTTTGCTGAGCGCTGCCGCGATGGCTACACCCTGTGCTCTCCCGAGTTTCAGCATGCTCTGAACATTTTTTCCGAAGAAAGGGGCTTCAATCGCCAGTTCATCGGGTTTAAATTCTTCGATGATGCCAACGGTTCTTTCGAATATTTTTTTCAACCTGATCGCATGGTCATCGTATTTTTCCAGTTTGATCACGCCAATGCCCAGTGGTTTCAGTACATTGTTCTCGATGTGCAGCAAGCCATAACCCATTACAATGGTTCCCGGGTCGATTCCTAAAATAATACGGTCTTTGGCTGGCATGTTTATTTATTGTAATTGCGGTTCCGCACCGCTTATTTTTATGAATAAAATCAGGCGAAAGCGGATTAGCTGTAAATTTAGCAGAAAGAAATGCCAATTTGAAAAAAGGAAAAAAAATACTTTCCATACTTGTTAAGATCGTTATTGGTGCTGGCAGCTTTGGCATTGTTTACACACGTTTAAAAAGTGATTTTACAGCCGACAAGCTTGAATTGCTGTCGCAGGCCGCTTTTTCAGCACAGGGACTTTTTTTTATACTGCTGTGCCTCGCGCTTATTCCTGTAAACTGGGGATTAGAAGCTTATAAATGGCAGATCATCACGCGTCCGGTGGAAGCCATCAGTTACCGTCGTGCCACCAAATCGGTTTACAGCGGGGTTTGTCTCGGCAACCTGGCACCGGGTCGGGCCACCGAGTTTCTGGCCAAGATCATTTTTTTTCACATCTCCAACCGACCCAAGGTTACTGTTCTTCATTTTGTTGGCGGTATGTTCCAGCTCTCAGTTACAGTCATAGCCGGTTTTGCAGCCCTTATTTACCAGCTCAATAATTTTGGCAGCGAATACGGCTGGATGGTCAACGTCACCAGCCTCATTGGCGCCTTGCTGATTGTTGCGCTCATCATCTCCATCTACAAAATTGATTTTATTCTGAAACTGATCACCAAAAAAATGAATCCCGGCGAAGCGCCCGATGATTTTAATTACCGCTTCACCTCACGTTCGCTGTTTTCTCTTTTTGGGCTTTCACTCCTCCGTTACGCAGTATTTTATACACAGTTCCTGCTGATCCTCCAGGTATTTTATCCCTTCAGCTTTAATTCGGCCGTATTTTCGGGTGTCGCATTGTATTTCCTCATCACCACTACCCTGCCCATGATCAGTGTGCTGGAGGCCGCCATCCGCGCAGCTGT
>CAZFCR010000527.1:0-2529 GCA_964517305.1 uncultured Akkermansia sp. | reverse complement strand
CTCTCCTTCATATCCCACTATTTTTTTTATCAGTAAGGCAAGGTCTTTGATGCTCAGATCAGTGTCGGTACCAACATTCACATGTTGCTGACCTTCGTAATGCTGCATCAGGTAAACACAGGCATCACCCAGATCGTCGGCATGCAGAAATTCGCGTAGCGGTGAGCCGGTGCCCCACATCTCGACTGAAGGAAGATTTTTTTCACGTGCCTCATGAAACTTTCTGATCAGCGCAGGCAATACATGCGAGTTATTGAGGTTGTAGTTGTCGTTGGGCCCGTAAAGATTAGTGGGCATCACCGAAATAAAATTGCAGTTGTACTGCCGGCGGTAATTCTCACACATTTTAATCCCTGCGATTTTGGCAATGGCGTAAGGTTCGTTGGTTTCTTCAAGATAACCGCTGAGCAGGTATTCTTCTTTTAAAGGCTGCGGTGCCATTTTTGGGTAGATGCACGATGAACCAAGAAACATCAGTTTTTTCACACCGCTGAGGTAGGCATTGTGAATCACATTGTTCTGGATCATCAGGTTCTCATACAAAAAGTCCGCGCGATAGGTGTTGTTGGCCTGAATGCCGCCTACTTTGGCTGCTGCCAGGAAAACGTAATCCGGTTTTTCTGTTGTAAAAAAATTGTTTACCTGCTGCTGATCTCTTAAATCAAGCTGGTCTGATGTTCTGAAAACAAAATTGGTAAATCCTTTTTTCTGAAGGTTTCTCAGAATGGCCGATCCCACCATGCCCCGGTGGCCGGCGATGTATATTTTTGCGTTTAACTCCATGTTGCGTTCCGGTAGTTGATACCGGCTTGAAGATTTATTCTTTGTAATTTAAAACCTTGTGTCCGCCTTCGAGCAGGTATTTATCGCGTTTAAAGAGTTCAAGGTCGGCCTGCACCATTTCCTTACACAATTCTTTAACAGTATAAACCGGCTGCCAGCCCAGTTTAGCCTTGGCTTTGCTAGCGTCACCAACCAGAAGTTCAACTTCAGCGGGACGGTAATATTTTGGATCGATCTCCACAAGCACTTTGCCATTAGCGGCATTGATGCCTTTTTCGTTTTCTTCTTTGCCTTCCCATTTAATGGTGATGCCAACTTCTGCAAAAGCCATGTTGATGAATTCGCGCACCGTGATCTTGATGCCGGTAGCGAGTACAAAATCGTCCGGTTCATCCTGCTGCAGCATGCGCCACATGCCTTCAACATAGTCTTTCGCGTGACCCCAGTCGCGTTCAGAGTCAATGTTGCCCATGAATAATTTTTCCTGCATTCCTAAGCTGATCTTGGCCACACCGCGCGTGATCTTGCGGGTAACAAAGGTTTCGCCGCGCAGCGGACTTTCGTGGTTAAACAAAATGCCGTTGCAGGCGTACATGCCATAACTTTCGCGGTAATTTTTGGTGATCCAGAAACCGTAAAGTTTGGCTACGCCATAAGGACTGCGTGGATAAAACGGCGTGGTTTCCTTTTGAGGAATTTCCTGCACCAATCCGTACAATTCGCTTGTCGAAGCCTGGTAAAAACGGGTCTTTTTTTCGAGTTTTAAAATCCGGATGGCCTCTAAAATACGCAGGGTACCGAGGGCATCGGAGTTAGCGGTGTATTCGGGTGTTTCGAAACTTACTTTTACGTGACTTTGCGCCGCAAGATTATAGATCTCGTCGGGCTGCACTTCATGAACAATGCGGATGAGGTTGGTGCTGTCGGTAAGATCGCCGTAATGAAGTTTAAAATTTACATTTTTTTCGTGCTGATCCTGGTAAAGGTGATCGATCCTGTCGGTATTAAAAAGTGAGCTGCGGCGTTTGATACCGTGTACAATATAGCCTTTGTTGAGCAGGAGCTCCGCGAGATAGGCCCCGTCTTGTCCGGTAACCCCTGTAATGAGTGCAACTTTTGTCATATTTTCAAAAGAACAATATTACGAAAAAATTGGCAGCCGCCGGGCCGGAATGTTCAGGTAAGCTCAAATGATTTTTCTATATTTGGTCTCTAAAAATTATTGTATGGCGGATACTAAGTCAACTTTCTCGAGCAAAAATTATTACGTACTCATTGCCGGTGTGTTGCTGATCGTGGCCGGTTACCTGCTCATGATTGGCGGAGGAAGTGAAGATCCGGAAGTGTTTAATCCCGAGATCTTTGATTTCAGAAGGATCACACTGGCGCCGATGGTTTGCCTCCTGGGTTTTGTTGCTATTCTTTTTGCCATTATGTGGCGTCCAAAACAAACCACTCAAAACTAAAAAAATGGAAATCCCGGTTGTACCAGTAAGCCCTGAGCCAAAAAAACGCAACGCCTGGAAAAGGTTTGTGATCATCGCGGGCATTGTGCTGGTGCTAGGCGCGGTTGTTTATTATTTTATCTGTGGCATGGCTTACAGCGAGGGCACCCGCTCGGGCATTCTTACAAAAGTAAGCCGCAAAGGATTTATATTCAAAACCTATGAGGGCGAGCTGAACATTGGCGGACTCAACCAGGGCGACGGCACCATCTCACGGGTCGACGCCAAAACTCGTAAAGTC
>CAZFCR010000526.1:0-2529 GCA_964517305.1 uncultured Akkermansia sp. | reverse complement strand
TAATCCGCCGCACTGTTGTTTCTTTATTGCAAACCCACAGCATTAAAATTTTCACTTCTCCATGAAGCCTTTTTTTGAACAAAGCCTTGCCGGCGGAAATGAGCCGGGGCAGAGCAAAAAAAAATTCGCACTTTCAACACAGTCCAGACTCTGGTTGCAGCGCGAATCCATCAACGCTTTCAGCATCACGCTGGGTGTTTTTTCAGCGAGTTTCGGCTTAAAAAGTTTTTTGTTGCCCAATGATTTTATTGATGGCGGCATTACAGGCGTATCTCTTCTGATTTCAGCCGTCACCGGATGGCAGCTGCCGGCGCTCATCATTTTGCTGAACATTCCTTTTGTTATTCTTGGGTACAAACAGATAGGAAGCAATTTTATGGTAAAAACGGGTCTTGGCATTCTTGGCCTGGCTCTTTGTGTGGCCACTGTTCATTTTCCTATTCTTACAGCCGATAAATTGCTGGTGGCGGTATTTGGCGGTTTTTTTCTTGGAGCGGGCATTGGGCTGGCCATGAGGGGTGGCGGGGTGATTGATGGCACAGAGGTGATGTCGATCTTCCTGAGCCGGAATGTGAGTCTCAGTATTGGTGATATCATCCTGATAGTGAACGTACTTATATTTTCGGTGGCGGCCTGGCTGCTCTCACTCGAAACCGCTTTATATTCAATTTTAGCGTATCTTAGCGCCTCCAAAACGGTTGACTTTATTATTGAAGGCATTGAAGAGTATACCGGTGTCACCATCATCTCTGCAAAAAATGAAGAGATACGGCGGATGATCACCGAAAAACTCGGAAGAGGCGTTACTGTTTACAAAGGATCGGGTGGATATGACAGGCGGGAAGATAAAGGCGGGGAGATCAACATCCTGTATTCTGTGATCACCAGGCTTGAAGTGGCCAAGCTGAACGCGGAGATTGAAAAAATTGATGCGGCAGCCTTTGTGATCATGAACAGTGTAAAGGACACACGTGGAGGAATGATTAAAAAAAGAATTTTACATTAGTGTTATCACCTTTACAGTAATTTATGTGGAAAAAGTTTGCAGGCGCGCTTCTCAGAAATAAAATCACTTTTACCGTTGTAGTACTCATTCTTACTGTCTTCATGGGCTTTCAGGCCGCACGCATGGAGCTGTCTTATGAGTTCGCGAAAATATTACCCGATTCAGACAGTACTTTTATAGAATACCAGAATTTCCGTAAACAATTCGGCGAAGACGGAAACGTAATGGTAATGGGATTTGCAGACAAAGATCTTTACCAGCTTGAAAAATTCCACGACTGGACAGAGGTGAGCAAAGAACTGAAGAAAGTATCCGGGATCAAAGACGTACTTTCTGTTCCCACACTTTTCCGCCTCAACCGGAATGACAGTCTGGGTAAATTTGAAGCAGTTCCTGTTATCCGAAACCCGATCACCTCTCAGGCGGAAGTTGACAGCATCAGGCAAGTGGTGATGGACCTGCGTTTTTACGAAGGCATTGTTTACAATAAAGAAACCGGTGCAAACCTGGTTGCGATTACCTTCAACAAAAAAGACCTGGACTCCGAAAGAAGGCTGGGCATGGTAAAAGAGATCACCGCCATTGGTGATGCCTTTGCGAAAAAACATGGCGTTGAAATGCACTATTCGGGCATGCCGTACATCCGCGCGCAGCTGATGACCAAGGTGCGGGCCGAGATGACCCTCTTTTTTATTCTTGCCGTACTGGTTACCGCTATTATTTTATGGCTGTTTTTCCGCTCCCTTACCATTGTTTTTTATTCGCTCATTGTGGTGGTCATCGGCGTGGTGTGGTCTATCGGCATCATGGAATTGTTTGGTTTCAAGATCACGGTTTTATCAGGATTGATTGCGCCACTCATCATGGTGATTGGTTTGCCGAACTGTATTTTCCTGATCAATAAATTTCACAGCGAGTTTTCGATGCACGGCAACAAGGTAAAAGCCCTTGCGCGCACCATTGAAACCATTGGTGTAACGCTTTTTCTGGCCAACATTACCACGGCCATCGGGTTTGGGGTTCTGTATTACACCGAAAGTTCGATGCTGGTTGAATTTGGTGTGGTAGCCGCCGTGAGTGTGCTTGCAACCTATTTCATCACACTTATTCTTATTCCTGTCATTCTCAGTTTCCTGCCTTCTCCCAAGCCAAAACAGGTTAAACACCAGGATAATCCCATCATTAACCGCAGCCTGGACATTGTTGACAACCTCGTTCAGAATAAACGACCAGCCATTTATTTTGTAACCACTATAGTAACGCTTGTTTCTTTCTGGGGCATGACATTCATTGATCTGAACGGATACGTGGTGGATGATTTACCTGAGAAAGATCCGGTTTATGAAGATCTTCATTTTTTTGAACGGCATTTTAAAGGTGTGTTGCCTTTTGAGATTGCGCTCGATACCAAAGAGCCAAATGGTCTTTTTGCCAACAACGCACGCGCCATTTACAAGATCAAACGTCTTCAGAAACTGATGGAAGAATATCCATATTTCTCGAAACCGCTCTCGGTGGTTGAA
>CAZFCR010000525.1:0-2538 GCA_964517305.1 uncultured Akkermansia sp. | reverse complement strand
AGGAAGTCCGTTTACTTTAAGATCCATCTGAACAGCGGTGATACCATCGCGGGTTCCGCACACTTTAAAGTCCATATCTCCCAGGTGATCTTCATCGCCGAGGATATCGGAAAGGATGGCATAATTGTTTTGTTCGTCGGTGATCAGACCCATTGCAATACCTGCAACCGGTTTCGAGATTTTTACACCGGCGTCCATCAGAGCGAGAGTCCCTGCGCAAACAGTGGCCATGCTGGATGACCCGTTGCTCTCAAGAATATCACTTACTACACGGATGGTATAACCGGTATCCATTGGTACAACTTTTTTCAAAGCACGCAGCGCCAGATTTCCGTGACCAACTTCGCGGCGACCAGGACCTCTGTTTGGTTTAGCTTCTCCGGTACTGAAACCAGGGAAGTTGTAATGCAGGATAAAAGTTTCTTCACCCTGATTAAACGCACCGTCGATCCTGAGTTTATCAAGTGGCGTACCAAGTGTTACGGTTGTAAGCGCCTGTGTTTCTCCGCGTGTAAATACCGCGCTTCCGTGTGGCGAAGGCAGGTAACCTACTTCAGCCCAGATGTTACGGATATCGGTAGTTTTACGGCCGTCAAGACGCACTTTTTCATCAATGGCCATGCGGCGCACTGCTTTGTATTCAACTTCGTGGTAATATTTGTTGATGAGCGCTTCTTTCTCTTTTAATTCTTCAGGAGAGTACTGTTTTTTAAACTCTTCCAGTGGTGCTTTAAAGTTGGCTTTGCGGTTGTGTTTGTTACCATCCAGTTTCCTGGCGGCAGCGTAAACAGCATCATACGTTTCCTTCATCACCTTTTCGCGCAGTTCTGCATCGTTGGTTTCGTGGTTGTATTCGCGTTTTGGTTTGATGCCGGCCTTTGCAGCAAATTCATTAATGGCTTTGATCTGAAGTTTAATGGCTTCATGCGCGAACTTAATCGCTTCAAGCATTTCTTCTTCACTTACTTCGTTCATTTCACCTTCTACCATGGCAATATCGTGCGCTGAAGCGGCAACGATCATATCAATGGTGCTTTCGGCGAGCTGCTGTTTGGTTGGATTGATCACCAGTTTGCCGTTGATCTTGGCCACACGCACTTCGCTGATAGGACCGTTAAAAGGAATATCACTCACTGCAATGGCTGCAGAAGCGGCTAATCCTACGAGGGCATCGGGCATGTTTTCTTTATCTGAAGAGATAAGAGAAAGCATCAATTGGGTATCTGCGTGATAGTCTTCAGGGAATTGCGGACGCAGTGCTCGGTCAACAATACGGCTGATGAGAACTTCATAATCTGATAATTTAGCTTCGCGTTTAAAAAAACCACCGGGGAAACGTCCTGAAGAGGCGTATTTTTCCTGGTAATCAACGGTGAGCGGAAGAAAATCAACGCCTTCTTTCGCTTCTTTGTTACTTACGATTGTTGCAAGAATCATGGTATCGCCCAAGCGAACCACTACTGATCCATCGGCCTGTTTGGCCAGTTTTCCTGTTTCCAGACTTATCATACGGCCATCGCCGATATCGAAGCTGTGTGTTGTTCCTGTTTGTGACATATTTGTTTTTGATTTGTGTCCCGACGTTTTCGGGACTGATTATATATTGTTTTTTTATGCGGGGTTGTGGATCTAATAAAAAAGGCACTTCGATTGTAATTCGAAATGCCCCTTCCAATAAATCAATGCCGTAATTATTTACGGATATCTAATGTTTTGATGATGGCGCGGTAACGCATCAGGTCATTTTTCTTTAAATAATCCAGTAACGCACGACGTTTACCAACAAGATTCAAAAGGGCACGCTGTGTACCGAAATCTTTTTTATTGTTTTTCAAATGACCGGTTAAATGGTCGATGCGAAGTGTAAATAACGCTATTTGTGATTCGGAGCTACCTGTATTTTTATCGGTTCCACCGTGTTTTTTAAAAATGTCTTTCTTTACTTGTGATGATAAATACATTATTATTCAATTTTAATAGGCGACAAATATAAGCAAGTTTTTAAATATCAGCAAAATATTTAAGCAGCTGTGCCACATTTTTGTCCCCGGATTCCTGTATCTGTCCGTATTTTTATCAGTTTTTGATGATTTTTTTGCTGTAAACCGGTTCGTTGTTCCGCGAAACGATCACAAAATAAACGCCTGCGACCCTCTGGCTGAGATCGATCTTTGTTTCGTTTGAAACCACCTCTTCCTGGTAAATGATGGCGCCTAGTAAATCAACCAATAGTATCAGGCTACCGTTTTCTGATGTATTTAGCTGCACTGTGATCAAATCGCTGGCGGGGTTAGGGTAAACCGAAATTCCTGTGGCTGTATTATTTTCAGAAATCCCGGTACAATTGCTTACAATAACACTCACAGAATTGCCGGCCGCGCAGCTAAACTGGTTGTAACCGGTCACCGAAAAGGTAATCGTACCGTTAACAGTAGGTGTAATAACGATCACCGGGTTTTGATCGCCACTGCTCCAGGAATAACTTGTTGCGCCTGATACAGTGATGTCAGATGCTCTTGTTAAAGCGACTCGTGCATA
>CAZFCR010000524.1:0-2543 GCA_964517305.1 uncultured Akkermansia sp. | reverse complement strand
AGAACTGGCACAGGGTGAGCGGCTGGATCTGCTGAGTAAGGACGACCATTTTATTGCTTCACTTGATTCAGTGAGCCGGGAAAGAAATTCACTCAGGATCAGCACCTCTTACAACAAAGTGTTCAATGAACTCTCGATCAGTGACGCGGAGGTAAAAATGGATGTTAAGGCCACCATCTTTGGCGACAACGTTAACAATCCCATCGGTAAACTCAAAGTATTGCTTCTTAATTCCGAGTACCAGGTTATTGACAGCGCGGTGACGGACGATTTCGGAACGTTTAAATTCAAGTATCTTCCTTTTCTGAAACGTTTTTATTTGAGCGCCGAAAACACGGACAACATCCTGGATGTGTTTCAGAACATACTTATTTACAGCAGCGACGACAATCTAGTGAAGATCATGACCCACCAGAAAGGCTCCAAGTTTTCGTATAATCCCGTAAGCACCGAAATGACCAGGCTGAGGGACATTGAACTGGAGGACCCCTGGCTGGAACTGCTGGGCAGCGAACCAACTGAAAAACCGCTTGCCGATAAAAAGGAATCCAAACCATCCAAATCCATCACTGAAAATATTCTATTTGAAAACAACCGTTACGAACTCACACCCTCTTCAAAAGAAACGCTGGACAAGATCATTCTGGTGCTGAATTCGAACAAAAAACTAAAAATTGAAATTGCCGCGCACACCGATAGCAGAGGAAATACCACTGCCAATCAAAAACTCAGCGAAATGCGCGCCAATACTGTAAAAAACTATATTACTTCAGCCGGCATCGAACAGAACCGCATCAGCTCAAAAGGTTATGGCGAAACCCGTTTGCTGAACAACTGCAACGACAACACGGACTGCGACGACGCTGCGCACGCTGTGAACCGCAGGATTGAATTTATCATCTCAGGACAAGACAAAAAATGAAAACTACCGAAATCAACTTTAAAGTAACTGTTGACGAAAATAATCTACCCCAGCAAATAGACTGGCATGCACCCGATTCAGGCGAAAGCAGCCAATGCAGAAGTTTGATGATCGCGCTCTGGGATGCCAAAGAAAATAACACCCTGCGCATCGATCTGTGGACAAAAGACATGAGTGTGGACGAAATGAAAAAATTCTATCACCAGAACATCATGACCCTCACTGATACGTATATCAGGGCCACAGGCGACGATGCCACCGGTAAAAAAGTGAAAGAGATGTTCAGGGAGATCGGGAAAGAGATCGGCGTTTTAAAGTGAGGGACCGTTCACGAAAAAACTAAAATTTACATTGCCATATTTCCGGTGCTGAAGGAAATGCGGGAGCGATTCCAGATTTATCTTTGGGCCATGTTCAATGATGAGCCAGCCGTTTTCGTTGAGCAGGTTGTTTGAAAATACCAGTTTATGAATGCCGGGAATGCCTTCGAGGTCATAAGGAGGATCGGCAAAAATAAGATCGTAACGCGAATGGTTGTTTTTAAGGAATGAAAAAACATCGCCTTTTATCGCGTTGATGTTCAGTCCGAGTTCGTTGCTCACGCTTCTTAAAAATCCCGCGCATTTAAAACTGCTGTCAACGGCCACCACCTGCCCGGCACCGCGCGAGGCGAACTCGAGTGAAATATGACCCGTTCCGCTAAAAAGGTCGAGCACCGAAAGTTCGTCAAAATTCATCCGGTTGTTGAGAATGTTGAACAATCCCTCCTTGGCAAAATCAGTAGTTGGTCGTACCGGCAGATCGCCCGGCACTTTGATGTTTTTGCCTCTGAACCGGCCGCCTATAATTCGCATTGGTATTGATTTAAAAGTGTAAAATACGCGTGTGAAGGCAGCTGAGCCAGATCTCCCTTATAAACCAAACCTGCTGAAACGCAAAACTCAACGTGGCGGATGTATTTTTTGATGGAAACAAAAAGCGGGTCGTTCACCTGACGCTGAGTGGCGATACACAATCTGGTCTGCAAAGGATCAAGTTGTAATTGCTCCATGGTGAAAAGAAGGTAATACAGGATGTCTTCGCCGGTATTGCAGGCAAATACATTGTAAAAAATAATTTCACCATTCTTCTTACAGATCAGTTCAATCGACGTGTCAGAAATATTCATGAACAGATCACAAGCCGAAAGCGCTTTGGATCCCGTCATCAGAGCAATGTTTACAGCCCCCGCATGTCTGATACTTGCGTTGCTGAATGTGCTTTCAAGGTAGTTCAGCAGTGTTTTATCGGCAATGAACCAGAAACCTGTGGCACCCAGCTGGTGGTGCTGTAATCCTTTTACCACATCAAGCCCAGAGCTGAGCTGCAGCAGTGCCCGTGCTTTTTCTTCGTCTGCATAAGCCTGGGGAATCATTACAAAGGGGCTGGCATAAAGGGATATCTGAATCTTTGAAAAACGGCGCTGACCCAGCCTGTAATTGTTAACCTGGAAACGGATCTTGTCGCTCAGATCATCAGAAGCAGAGCCGGAATTGCTGATCGCGATCTCACACAGTTCGTAAATGGTTTTGTGATCAGCCGATGTAATGGCATAAGAAAATACACCAGGCCCTATCAGCAT
>CAZFCR010000523.1:0-2555 GCA_964517305.1 uncultured Akkermansia sp. | reverse complement strand
TGGAAAAAGGTTTTACCAGATCCTCGGTTTTATGGAGGAAGAAAACACCAACGTGTTTTATTTTCTGGCCTTTCTGGTGATCGGTTTAACCGTATACGGATTGTACAGGGCCGTTAAGGATCAGAACCACACGATCAGTTTCCTGGTGTTTTTTGCGGGAACAATTGCTTTCGGAACATTTTTTGTTTTGCAGGCTCGCTGGGACCAGCCGCGTTTTATCATGGTACACATGGCTTCCATTTTACTGGGAATCACCTATGGCGTTTACCGTTTTTTTGGAAAAGACAATTTTAACCAGGGCGTATTTTTTGCAGTGCTTTTGCTGATCACCGCCTCTCTCCTGCTCTCAACCATCAAACGCGGTTTAAAAAACCTGCCCGTGGTTTCAAAAAATCTGAAAGGCGATATTTATTATGGTTACACGCCCGACTGGAAAAATTACCTTCAGATGAGTGCCTGGTGCAGAGACAGTTTGCCGGAAAACAGCCTGGTAGCGGCACGTAAAGCGCCCATGAGTTTTGTTTACGCGCGCGGCAAACATTTTTATCCTATTTATTCGGTGATTGCCAAAGATACCGCTACCAATCAATCGAATCCCGACAGCGCGCTGGCCATCCTGAAAAGAAACAAGGTCACTCACATTCTGCTCGCCAGTCTGCGGCTTAATCCAAAACAAAATACAGGCGATGTGATCAACACTGTGCACCACATTGCCATTCCAATCATGCAAAAATATCCTGAGAAACTGAAACAGGTAAAAATGATCGGTGATACAGAACCCGCGGCAGTATTTGAGATCAGGTATTAATTGTGGACTTTAATTACACTAAAATAAAATTCGGAAACTGGCTGTACAGGAATTGTTTTCCGCTGTACAACATTGTTTACAGCCGGTTTAAAATCATAAATGACGCTGATGAGATCGCTGTTCTGAAAAAGAACATCCGTTCAGGTGATCATGTTCTGGACATCGGCGCCAACATTGGTTTCTACGCCAGGGTACTGAGTGAACTCGTGGGCGAAAAAGGCCATGTATATTGTTTTGAACCCGATTCAGCCAATTTTAATTACCTGAAAAAAAACACACGGAGTTTACAAAATATCACGCTCTTCAAAGCGGCGGTCAGCGATAGAGCAGGTGAATTGAAAGTGTACCGGTCGAAACTGCTCAACGTGGACCATCGCACTTACCCTGTAAACAATTACGATTCTGTTGAGGATGTTCAGAGTTTATCCATAGATGAACTGATCAGGGAGAAAAAAATTCAGAAGGTGGATCTCATCAAAATCGACATTCAGGGCTACGAACTGGTTGCTTTTACAGGCATGCAAAACCTGCTTCAGCAAAACGATCATATCAGGATCCTTGCAGAATACTGGCCACATGGTTTCAAGCGTGCCGGTTCATCGGCCCTGGAATTTTACGATTTTTTCGACAGGCTCTCTTACCGATTTTCCATCATCGAAAAAGGTAATATCAGACCTTTAAGCCGCGACTTTGTTGCCCAACACAACAACGAACCTTTTGAGTTCAGCTTTAATGTGCTGATCGAAAAACGCGATCATTAAAGCGGCAGCGCAATCAGGTCGGTTGACCCTTTCATGGGAATGTATTTGCGGTAATTTTTCAGCGTGATCTCTTTATGGGTTTTGGTGTCCACCAGCCGGTAACCAAGCTCCGTGAAATAATTAAAATAAAAATCGAAACTGATCTTCTTTTCATCCATCACATAAAGACCAATCTCAAAAATAATCTTTGGTCTGAACCTGCGAATTGCATTGGCAGCGCCTTTAAACACTTCGTATTCGTGTCCGTCGGTATCAATTTTAATAAAATCGATGCGTGTGATGCCTGCTTTGTCAACAAAATCGTTTAAACTCACCGAAGGTACACCTTCTGCGCTTTTTGGCGTTCCAAGGTGAACAGGGTGATCGTTTGAACCGCGCTCGCCATTCACTTTCCAGCTGCTGTACGCCACAATCCCTGGATTGGTATCTGATTTTTCAGAAACAAAACTATTGATGACCGTAACATTATGCGAGATCGCCGGATTTAACTCAAGATTTTTTTTCAGTCGTTCGAGCGCGTAAAAAGTGGGCTCAAAAGAAAACACTTTACCCTGTGGCACCAGTTTGGCAAACTGAAGGGTCATTAATCCCACATTGGCGCCAATGTCTATGATGGTAAAATCCTTTTCTATCTTCATAAAAGGATTGTTGGTGATGTGACTCTGGAATTTACCGAATAAAAACAGCGACAATTCAATGCCTTCAGCAAGATCTACCTCGTAGTTAACACCGTCGCGCACAATCACACGTCTTTCCTTGCCGGCAAAAAGGGTGGTGACTTGGTACAATATTTTGGCGCCGAAAATCTTGAATCGGGTAATTGGAAGCCAGCTGTTGATCATGCGGGGGAAATAAATGCCTGCAAATATAATCGAATTATTTAATTGACTATTTTTACCCCTATTTTAATGCAGACACGATCGACAGAAAGACTCCGGGGATATTTTGATTCCATTGCGAAGAAACGCAAGGATCGTTTTTTCAGC
>CAZFCR010000522.1:0-2570 GCA_964517305.1 uncultured Akkermansia sp. | reverse complement strand
ATAAACACTTTTCCAACGTTTATACTTTCGGACAGATAGACCAGATCATTTCAACCTTTTACAACGAGAACCACTACCATTTTGTTTTTATCTGTACAGGCAAAAAATCAAAATAATTTCCAGTTCAAATAATCACCTAAAAGATAGTAATGAAAAACAAGGAAAAGTGGCGGCCAAAAAGATTTACAAGAAACGCGAAAGGCCAAATTATCGGCACCTACAATCACAAAATAATCGGCAACGCATATGAACCTGTCATTAGAAAATATGCCTGCGGTTATCTTGCGGATATAGGTTGCGGGGATGTTCCCTATTATCATTTTTACAAAGATAATGTCACAGATAATATTTGTGTCGACTGGGGAAACAGCACTCTCGCCACATCGTTTCTTGATTATGAAGCAGACTTGAATGCAGAGCTTCCATTTCTCAACACCTCTGTATTCGACACTGTACTTTGCACCGATGTTCTCGAGCACATACATAATCCAGAACTGTTATTTTCAGAAATGGTTCGAATACTCAAGCCGGGAGGGTATTTGATTCTAATGGTGCCGTTTTTATATTGGATTCATGAAGTTCCGTATGACTACCACAGGTATTCTCATTTTAAACTAAAACAGTTCTGCGACACGCATAATCTTCAGGTAGAAAAATTAGATGCGTATGGAGGTTTACCGGAGGTCTTTTTCGATTTAGTTCATAAGGGTTATTCTTTTAATAACTTCCCATTTCGAAAACCCTTCCTGTTCTGTTGGAACGCGCTCGGAAGTTTTTTGTCAAGGAGAAAATTCATAAAGAAAATATCTGATCGGTCTAGGCAAAATTTTCCGATGGGATATGTTCTAGTTGCAAAGAAAAACCCCAGTCTGAGATGAACCATTCAACAAAAATTATTAGTGATTTCTTCCTGAAATGCAATTCTCTCTCCGTGCTTGTAACGGGCGAGACCATCACAGATGAATTTATCAAAGTGGAATACCAGGGCCAGTCCATGAAAAGCTTTTGCCCTGTTTTTCAGCTCACGCCCGACGCGCCCGAAAAACAACTGGGCGGTGCGTATGCCATCTACCGGCATTTAAAAGATTTTGTTGGCAAAATCGACTTGATTTCAAATGATCCTGAAGAGATCGTAAAAACCAGGTACATTGATGCCAACAGCGGAGCCAAACACCTTGAGTTCAATAAATTTGATTTAAAAACAAGGGCTGCAGAAAAGATTGACGTAAGTAAATACGATGTTGTGATCGTTGCGGATTTTGGCCACGGTTTCTGCGACCACCTCGAACTCAGCGACGGATTTCACCTGATGTGTCAAACCAATTCTCACAACTTTGGTTTTAACCGCATCAGCAAATGGAAAAACAAACACAAAAAAAGTATTTGTATCGACCTGCGTGAAGCCAGCCTCCAGATCAATCACAAGATCAGCGACTGCAATGATGAGATCATGCGTGAACTGTATAATTACGAACTGGACACCGAAGAGTTGTTTGTGACCACCGGAAAACAGGGCAGCGTGTTCACCAACGGAAAACAAATTGAGCGGCATGGCAGTTACAAAACACAGATTGTTGACACCATTGGTGCAGGCGACGCTTTTTTTGGTTTTGCCTCTTTGTGTTCGTCTCTTAACATGCCCGCTGACGAAAAGCTTATTATTCCCTCATTAGCTGCGAGCCTTACCACCACCTGGCTGTGCAACGAAAAAAATGTCAATCCACAAAATCTCCGGCAACATGCAGATAAACACCTACACTGAATTTTATAACCGTTATTTCAGCGGCGAAGAATTCCGGACCCAGTTCGGACAGGCCCTCGACATGCTGAAAGGTGTGCGTAACATCTTTTTTATCGGTAATGGCGGATCTAACGCGGTGTGCTCGCACATGATGGAAGATTTTGCCAAAATCGCAGGCTACCGAACTTTTGGCTTCTCAGACCCGGCGCTGATCACCTGTTTTTCCAACGATTACGGTTACGAAAACGCGATGGCCGAATGGGTAAAGGTCTATTTCGAAAAAGGAGACCTCCTCGTAGCCATTTCCAGTTCCGGCAATTCAAAAAACATTCTGAACGCCGCGCGCAGCGCTTCTGAACTGGGAGGCAACATCATGACCTTGACAGGATTTAAGCAAGGCAATGCCTTAAGTTCAATGGGCAAAGTAAATTTTCACCTGCCGGTTGAAAACTATGGTGTGGTGGAATGTTTTCACCAGGTGATCCTGCACGCGCTTCTCGACGAACACGCCCAATCAAAAGACAATAAAAAACAATGAAACACGTACTCGTAACAGGCGTAGCGGGATTTATCGGCAGCAACCTGCTGGACTTCCTGATCAAAAAAACGGACTGGAAGATCACCGGATATGATAATCTCAGCACCGGCAGCAGCGATAACATCAAACAACACCTTTCAGAAAAAAGGTTTGTGTTTAAAGAAGCAGATGTCTTCAGCATTGATTCGTTAAAACCCTTCGACATTGTTTTTCATCTCGCCGCATTGCCGCGCATCCAGCCGAGTTTTGAACTAATTAAAGAACACATCACCGCCAATGTTCTGCTCAGCG
>CAZFCR010000521.1:0-2572 GCA_964517305.1 uncultured Akkermansia sp. | reverse complement strand
TGGTTGGAACTGCAACAACCGGATGCCAGAACACTGCACAAGTTGTAATTACTACAAGCCTTTGCAGCGGCGTTGGTCTGGCTGAAGCTAACGGAGCTACTGGAACTGCCGTGTACCCTAATCCTTTTGTGAACGAAGTAAGTGTTGATGGTCTTCAAGGCAAAGTTGAGATTTTCAATGCTCTTGGTCAGGTTGTAATTAGCGTTGCCACCAAAGGTGACGAAAAAATAAACACCTCTGAACTTCCTAAAGGCACTTATATCCTTAAAGCTACCAACACCGCAGGTGAAACTGTGAAAATGGTAAAATTACTGAAGAACTAATTGTTCCTTCTCTTATTCAAACCCGTCCCGGTGCGCCGCGGACGGGTTTTTTTGTTTCTTAACGTTATCCTCAAAATATAGTTGGTACATTTGTATACTATCCGGCCAATGACTGTAGACCTATTATTAAAACGTGCCCTCCAATCAGAATTCCTGAGCATAGAAGAGGGTGTTTTTCTTTTTGAGAACGCGCCCACAGCCGAACTGGTGCTGGTGGCCGATGAATTGCGAAAGATCCGCAAAAACAACTCTGATAAAGTAACCTGGATCATCGACCGCAATGTGAACACCACCAACGTGTGTACGGCCAACTGTAAATTCTGTAATTTTTATAGAATCCCGGGTCATGCGGAAAGTTACATCACCGATATTGCCACCTACAAAACCAAGATTGAAGAAACCTTTCGTTACGGAGGCGAACAATTGTTGCTCCAGGGCGGTCACCATCCCGATCTGGGCCTTTCTTACTACGTTAATCTGTTTAAAGAATTAAAATCTCTTTACCCTAACCTTAAACTGCACGCCCTCGGGCCCCCTGAGATTGCCCATATTACCAAACTCGAAAAAAGCACGCATACCGAAGTGCTGAAAGCCCTGATGGATGCAGGACTGGATAGCTTGCCGGGCGCGGGCGCCGAGATCCTGAACGACCGTGTTCGCCGTTTGATCAGCAAAGGCAAATGCACAGGAAGAGAATGGCTCGAAGTGATGAAAGCCGCCCACCAGCTGAATCTTACCACCAGCGCCACCATGATGTTCGGACACGTTGAAACCATTTACGAACGTTTTGAACACCTTGTCTGGCTCAGAGATGTTCAGGAACTTAAACCTGCGCATGCAAAAGGTTTCCTCGCCTTTATTCCATGGCCTTTTCAGGACGATGGCACGCTGTTGAACCGATTAAAAGGGATCAAGAACAACGTTACGTCCGACGAATACATCCGCATGATCGCGCTCAGCCGCATCATGCTTCCCAATATCGAGAACATACAGGCCAGCTGGTTGACCGTAGGCAAAGCTACTGCACAAATTTGCCTGCACGCAGGCGCCAACGATTTCGGCAGCATCATGCTCGAAGAAAACGTGGTGAGCGCGGCGGGTGCTCCTCACCGTTTTACCTACAAACAAATTCAGGATTCTATCCGGGAAGCAGGTTTTGTTCCGCAACTCCGCGACCAGCAGTACAACGAACGCGAGATCCCTCAGACCATAGAAGAACAGGTGATCCGTTATTAGAATCCCAAGCAAATTATTTTTTTGAGGTATATTTACGCATGGTCAAACCCGCTGGTATTATTGTTCTCTTCCTTTTTTTATTCAGTTCTTCCCGGGCACAAATAGTTCCGCAGGATACCATCTTCCTGATGAACGGTCATGTGGTTGCCGAAAAAGTAGTGGATACGCTGTTAGGAGCCATCACTATTTTTAATCCCGACAAACACGGTAAAAAAATTCATTACGAATGGGATCAGCTGTACATGGTGAAATACGCCAGCGGAGAAAAAAGATACTATTACCAGCAGGATTCAACCATCAATCACTGGTTCAGCCGCGAAGAAATGTGGTTTTACATGCTGGGGGAAAAAGACGCGAGAAAGGGTTTTAAAGCGCACGGATCACTCATAGGCGCGGGCATTGCCGGCTTTGTGGGTGGCATGACCGGCACCCTGTGGGGACCGGTGGCGCCTTACGGTTTTATGGCCCTGAGCGGTTTGCCTAAGGTGAGAATCCGCGCGGAGAGCGTGAGTCATCCCGCACTGGTAGAAAGCGACGCTTACCTTCTGGGATACGAAAGGGTGGCCCGCCAAAAAAGAAAGATCCGCTCCGTAATTGGCGGTACCATTGGTCTGGCGCTTGGCTATGGATTTTACGCGCTCTTCCACAATTTTTACCCCGAAACATTAGACGTAGGTTTTAATAAATAACATGGCATACCGTAAAAAAATAATGCTGCTCGGCAGTGGCGAACTTGGTAAAGAACTCACCATTGCATTGCAACGGCTGGGACAATTTGTAATTGCTGTTGACAGTTACGATAACGCGCCGGCCATGCAGGTGGCACACGTTTCAGAAGTGATCAACATGCTGGATGCAACCGCGCTCGATGCCCTGGTTGCAAAACATCAGCCCGACCTTGTGGTGCCCGAAGTGGAAGCCATCCGTACAGAACGTTTTTACGATTACGAACGCTCAGGAATTACCGTGGTACCAAGCGCCCGGGCGGCCAATTTTACAATGAACCGCAAGGC
>CAZFCR010000520.1:0-2572 GCA_964517305.1 uncultured Akkermansia sp. | reverse complement strand
GCATTTCCCCAGTCGAGACCGAATTTGCTGGTACTGGTTTCATTTTTAATGTTCGCGAAAAAACGGTCCTTGCCAAAATAACCACTCAGGTACAGGCGGTCTTTATTGCTGATCACATAGTTGAGTTTTGCATTGAGATCATAAAAGTAATAACCGCCTTTCCTGTCTTTTGGCATGTAAGGATAGATCAACGCGTCGATGTAGGTTCTTCGTCCCGACACCAGGAAAGAACACTTGTCTTTAATGATAGGTCCTTCGAGTGTGAGCCGCGACGAGATGATCCCGATGCCAGCCTCACCGTGAATTTTTTCTTTGTTCCCGTCTTTCATCTGCATGTCGAGCACCGATGAGAGTCGTCCGCCATAACGCGCGGGAAAACCGCCCTTGGTGAGCTCCACGCTTTTCAGCGCATCACCGTTAAACAGCGAGAAAAACCCAAAAAGATGGAACGCGTTGTAAACAGTGGCGTCGTCGAGAATGATCAGGTTCTGATCGGGTCCGCCGCCGCGCACGTAAAACCCACTGCTGCCTTCGCTTCCTTTCTGAACGCCCGGCATCAGCTGCAATACTTTGAGCACGTCTTTCTCGCCCAAAAGCGCCGGGATGTCTTTTACTTTGTCGATGGGAATATCGATCTTACTCATCTGCACATCTTCACTGATGGCTTCCGTTTTTTTGGCGGTGATCTCTACTTCATCAAGGTTGCTCACGGATTTAAGTCCAACGTTGAGCGAAATATTTTTATCCAGCCTGATTATTTTCAGTGAGGAACCATATCCTAAAAACGAATAGAGTAACTGAAGGCTGTCCTGCCGGGGCAGTGTAATGGAATAAAAGCCGTAGGCGTTGGAAGTGGTGGCATTGCCTGTTCCGGGCTGATGAATGGTAACGCCCGGCAGGTTTTCGCGGCTGCCCTCCTCAGTAATGTAGCCGCTGATGGTGAATTTTTCCTGTGAAAGTAAGTGCCCGCTGAGGAGCACCAACATAATAAGCAGGTGTTTTTGCATTTGAATGGTTTAAATTTTAAATGGTTAAAAAGGCGCGCAAAAATACGATTTTCATCATATCAATTTGATATTGAGATGAATAAAGTGACGAGAAGCGTTTTTGCAGGGATGATTTGTTACAACAGCGGTATTAACGGAGCCCCGTAAAATTTATTATCCGTGGTTTAAAAAAACCGGTTTTTAAAACCTGTATGCCAGAGAAAGATCAGAAATCAGGATGGTGGCATCAAAATTCACCTGTCTTCCCCTGGCCCAGGAAGGAATGTTTCCTTCGCTGTTGCGGAAATGCACAAAGCTTGTACTCAGATACGGGCCAAATGTGGAACTAACATAAAAACGGGAATTGAGCCGGACCCTGAGGCTGTAAAAGAGATGTACGCCAAAACCTTCGCTCACACGCTGGTAGGAAGAGGACATACTATCCACCTTATTGTAAATTCTGTCTGTCCACATCTTGTCGGCCGTGTAGGTTTGCAGGGCTGCACTGCTGTTAGGATCTACCTGGGTTGGGAACCATTGATACACATCTTTGTATTCGATCACAGACTGGTAACCGAAAATCTCGGCACCGTAACCATGGTAAAGGCGTCGGAGGCGGAACAGCTTTTCAAAACCAAAGTTCAGCTGCAGGCGCGTGTTGGCCTTTGCATACTGGGTTTTAAACACATTCACAGAGTCATAGCTTTTGTGAAATACAAAGGTTGATTGAAAAGGATTGATCTGACGCGGCGGGAAGACCACCAGGGCCGTGCGCATCACATAGTTGTTCTTTAAATACCTTTTGTAACTGAAGTTGTAGTTTACAAAACTGCCCTCGGTTGAATAACCCGCAAATACGGCCATGATGGGTAAAAAACTGACACTGATCTCATTGCGGTGAACCGTATCAACATCGGTAGCTTCCTGTGCACGGCTCACGAGTCCGGCTATCAGCAATACATAAATCAGTTTTGTTTTCATCGGTTTGTTTTTGATATAACGTATAAATGTCTAAAATATCGTGCCAGTTTCATTTGGTTTAAAAATTATCCTGAGATTTGAAAAAAAATATCAAATGTCGAAACTGCTTCTCAAAAATATAAAATCCCTCGTTTCAATATACGATCATCCGCCTGAACGGCTCTCCGGCAAAGAGATGAAACAACTGCCGGTTCTTAACAATGCCTGGCTGGCCTGCGAAGATGGACGGATAGCGGATTACGGCAGTATGGATGAGTTTCCGGGCATCACCGACTGGAAAGACCTTGAGGTGATGGATTGCAGCGGCAGGATGGTGATGCCCTGTTTTGCCGACAGCCATACACACATCGTTTACGCGGGTAACCGCGAACAGGAATATGTTGACAGGATCAACGGCCTGAGTTACGAAGAAATTGCCGCAAAGGGTGGAGGCATCCTGAATTCCGCGCAAAAACTCAGGATGTGTTCTGAGGATGAACTGTTTGATCAGAGTCTCGGCCGTCTGAAAGAAGTGATAGCCCAGGGAACGGGGGCCATTGAGATCAAAAGCGGTTACGGACTCGATCTGCAAAGCGAACTTAAAATGCTGAGGGTGATCAGAAGGC
>CAZFCR010000519.1:0-2577 GCA_964517305.1 uncultured Akkermansia sp. | reverse complement strand
TAACGATCATGGAGGTTTTCATGGCATTCAGATCAACCATTCCTTTAATCATTTGGTAAATTTCGGGATATTTCTGATCAACGTCTTCACCATTAAAGGTCACACTTAACATCTGTGGTGTAAGCAGTACTACCTTTTCACGGCCGTTTTCGAACACTGTGCATTTTGGGGGCAGATTTACTGTGGGCGGAAATCCTGCAGAGTCCCGGGTAGATACAAGGAATACCGCGACAAGGTCTTTACCTGAAGTGGTGTCGGTGAACTTTGCGTTCAGAAACCGAATCTCAATATTCTGTACCTGGGCAGAGATAAAAATTGGCATTGACAGCAGTACCATACTGGTCGCAATTGTCAGTTTGATCTTTTTTTTCATGGGCTTTACGTTTCCGATCTGCAAAATAGGTATTATTTTATCAGCGATACATGCCCCACCAGGTCGTGGTGTTTATTAAAGATGTCAACCACCTGTGCTTTCCAGGTATAAACATCCTGCTTGATGGGTTCTACACTGTCTTTCGTTCTGCCATCCCAGGTAATGGTCATGTCGTTTGTTCTGAACACTTCGTGGCCCCAGCGGTCGTAGATCTGCATCGAGAATTTTTGTATGCCCACACCTTTGGCAACGAAGTTATCGTTGGTGCCGTCGCCATTAGGCGTAAACACATTGGGAACATAAATGGTGAAGGCAGGTTTTACTTCCAGAATTTTGTAAGTGGTGTCCATACATCCAAATTCACTTCTAACAATCTGAACGATCATCGGTTTAATTTTGCCATCCAGGTTTTTCAGGTTGTGGTTAAAATCGGCCTTGCTGAAATTGCTGCCATCGTTCACAAAATAGCGGGTAGTGAGGGCATCACTTGCCATGCTCGTCACCACAATATTGGGTTCGTCCTCGTCCACTTCTTCCGGCTCAACTTTAAATGCCGCAACAGGGTTAGGGTGCACCGTTACAAAGCCAGGGTGTCGCAGGAAACTCTTACATCCGCTGTCACTCTCCAGTTCCATGTTCAGTTCATAGATGCCCGCGTTAAAACAATGGTTGTGTTTGTCGCCGGTAACGGCAGGGGTAAGGTCTCCGAAATTCCATTTAGTGGTAAATGTACCACGTGTAATGTTGGACATGTTGTCAAATGAAACGCAAAGCGGAGGACAACCTGATGTTTTATCGGATGTGTAGGCTGGTTTAGGTTTTGGATTGGCGTACACTGTTTTACTCCTGCTGTGTGTACAACCATACTGCGTTACAACTGTAAGTTTTGGAAGGTATTCGCCCTCTATGGTAAATACGTGTTTGGGATTGGCTCCTTCGGCCTCGGTTGCGTTATCGCCGTTAAAGTCCCATGAATAAACAGAGATGCTGCCATCAGGTGAGCTTGAAAGATTAGTAAAGGCGATGTTGTCGCCAACACAAATTTTTCCGGCAAGGAAATCAGCGTTTGGATTGGCGTACACGAGCGCTTGTGCAGCTTTAATGCTTTTACAGCCTTTATCGCTGAAGGCTTCCAGTTTGTATGTGTGAAGTCCGCTGGTAGGGTAAATTCTGGGCATAATGATACCGGTAGAAGAACTGTCGTCCCAGCCATTGTTCTCATAATCCCAGCGGTATTTTACAACAGAACCCGTAAGAATAGCAGTGAGGTTGGTGAATTGTGTGGCCTGGTTCAGACAAACTGAGTTGGTGGACAGATAGATGTCGGGTAAAGGAAATACGCTTACCGCGGTAACTGCTCTGCTGCTGCAGTTAAGATCGTTTACCTTTAATTCAACGGTGTAGGTGCCCGGCGCATTATAGGTAAAGCTTGGCGTTGCAGTGACTGAACTGGCATTACCGCCAAAATTCCAGGAATAGGTCATGCTGCTGCCACTGCCGCTTCCGGGCGTGCTCTGATTGGTAAAGTTGGTGGTAGCGCCAAGGCAGACATTATTTCCTGAAAATACTACAGAAGGATTGGCGTACACGGTAACGAGGTTAGTGGCACTGTTGATACAACTGAAGCTGCTTTTGGCGCTGAGGCTGGCTGTATAAATGCCGGCGGAAGTATACGAGTGGGCAGGATTGATAAATACGCTGTTAGGATTGCCATCTGAATCAAAGTCCCAGGTCCAGCCAATGATGCCCGCTGAAGGAGAAGTGTTGGTAAATTGTGTGGTGCTGCCAAGGCACACCGGGGATGTGGTGAAACTGACCTGAGGCAAAGGGTTAACAGTAACAACATTGCTGACAGAGTTGACGCAGGAAAGGCCGGGTTCTTTAATACTTGACTGTGTGAGTACAACTGTGTAAACATTCGGCGCGCTGAAAACATGACGCGGGTTGGCCACAGTGGATGTAGCGACACCATCGTTAAAAAACCAGAGGTGGCTGCTGATGCTGCCCGTTGGAATGGTGGAAGTGCTGGTAAATTCGGTGCTGTCGTTTAAACAAAATTTGCTGGATACAAAACCCGGAATTGGTTTGGGATAGATCACAATCACAGTAACGGTATTATAAGTAAAGTTTTGGGTGTAGATCAACGACATCGACACAGTGTAGGTATTATAAGCGGTATAAGTATGCGGGGTCATTGCCGGCAG